>NZ_JBNGCJ010000077.1:0-690 GCF_049974785.1 Vibrio genomosp. F10 str. 9ZD137 | reverse complement strand
CGCGGACCATGCCGGTGAGTTGGATGCGGTGAGAGCGATTAAACAGGGTGTGGAACTCGCCATACGTTTGTAATCCACAAACAGATAGCGTTATTAAGAATAAAAATGGCGCCTTAACAGCGCCATTTTTATTGTCTATTTGTCACTATTGTCTTTGTCTGCAGAATAGGTAGCCAACCACTAAAGCAGCCAATAGCTAAATCGGTCAAAAATTAAAGAATGACAGTCTTGTTTCCGTAAACGAAAACGTGATCATTTAATACTTTGTTGAGCGCTTTGCTCAGCACATTTTTCTCTACATCTCGACCTGCTCGTGCCATGTCTTGTGCGCTAAAGTTGTGGTCGACCGGGATAACATCTTGTTTGATGATTGGCCCTTCATCCAAATCATTGGTGACAAAGTGAGCTGTGGCACCAATGATTTTTACACCGCGTTCGTAAGCTTGTTGGTATGGCTTCGCACCGATAAACGCGGGTAAGAAACTATGGTGGATATTAATGATTTTATGGTGGTATTTTTCCACAAATCCAGGGGTCAATACGCGCATGTATTTGGCCAGAACTAAATAATCAGCATCATATTTTTCAATCACTTCAAGCATCTCTTGCTCATGTTCTTCTCTATTGAGACCTTCATGAGAGACAGTATGGTAAGGGATATCGAAACGTTCAGTGAGCGTTTTTAGGGTG
>NZ_JBNGCJ010000076.1:0-453 GCF_049974785.1 Vibrio genomosp. F10 str. 9ZD137 | reverse complement strand
CGTCCATCAGTTCCACCGCTGCAACCGGGCTGTTTGAAAGCGTGGTCACCGCTTGGCTGGCTTGTTCAATATCGGAAAAAACCAATAAGGCAGAAGCTTTATGAGCGTGTTCTACCACGGTGTTGTAGGTGACTTCTGCAATGAACCCTAATGTGCCTTCGGAGCCGATCATGAGATGCTCAATAATGTCGATTGGATCGTGGTAGTCAACGAGAGCATTGATGGCGTAACCTGTGGTGTTTTTCAGCCGATACTTATGTTTGATGCGCTGAGTCAACTCGGTGTTGGCAATGGTGTCATTATGTAGCGCTTTAATACCGGCAATGAGTGCAGGGTTCTGTTGGGAAAATTCAGCAATGCTGGTGGCATCTCCGGTGTTGAGAATCGAACCGTCGCTAAAGACAATTTTCATACTATCCACGGTTTTATAGGAGTTTTGCGCCGTACCACAGC
>NZ_JBNGCJ010000075.1:0-1271 GCF_049974785.1 Vibrio genomosp. F10 str. 9ZD137 | reverse complement strand
GCATAGAGTGTTGTATTGCCAAGTGTGGCGATGCCTGAGTGAGCATAGTCGGGTGACATGTCGACACCCGCGCTGTTTTCGGTTATTGAACCAGTATCAACGCCAGCGATTTGGGCTTTATCGCCAACTGCCGAGAGTGTTGTTGATGCACCAGTATGTGTTACTCCTCCGTGTGCATCTTTAACATCATAGCTAAAATGCACTTGGCCGTTATAGTCTTTATCTGGGGTAAACGTGAAGGTGCCATCGGCATTTAATACAATAGCACCGTGGTCAGCCTGTAGGTTTTCAATGGATAATTTGCCAATATCGTTGTTGTCAACATCGCTAGAATTGGCCAGTAGCTGTGCAGGGGTGAGGACTATCTGGGTATCTTCTAAGCCATTCGCTAAACGTACTTCAGCTGATGCAACTGGCGCATCATTGGTGCCATGAACGGTCACTGTGATATCTTTTTTAGCACTGCCATCAATAGATTCAACGGTAAAGGTTTGCTGGAAGCTTTCCCCTGCACCTAAATGTTGGACTTTATCATTGTCAATATCGTATGACCATTGGCCCTGTGCGTTGATATTGAACCGACCACCTTCGGCGGTAGTGATGGTTTGTGCGATAAAACCGGCTTGATCGTGATCCGGGTCAATGACCTGTAACGTGCCACCACTGCTGAGTTGACTGGTGGTATTGCCAAAGGAAGTATGATCTTCGTAAACATGATTATTTAGGCTGGAGTAGGGCGTCACTGCAATTTTTGCTTGGTTATCTTCACCGGTCACTTTCACCATAATGGTGAGCTTCTGACCATCAGTGGTTTCGACTTCGTAGGGGAGCTCCATCGACTCGCCAGCATGTAGGCTACTGATTAGATCGTCCGGATGATGATTGGTACCTGTATCTAATCTGAATTGATAAGTGCCATTAGGCCAAACATCAAGGTGGCCAGGCTCAAACCCTTGACCTAAATATTTACCGCTAAAAACAAACTGAGTGTTATCGCCACTATCAGGGTCAATCAGCTGAAGCTGGCCTCTATAGGATTTAAATTCGCTATCCAGCGCTTGTGTTTCAGTGAGCTGAATGACATTAGAAACCAGTGTGGCTTTATCATCTGTCCCGGCAATCGTAAGCGTGGCGGTTTGTTGCGTACTTCCACCATGGGCATCTTCTACTTGATAAGTGATAGCGATTTGTTGCGACTGACCATTGGCCAAATGATTAAATGCGGGATCAGTGGCATCAACAATTAACGTATGCCCATCAGTATCTAAGGT
>NZ_JBNGCJ010000074.1:0-627 GCF_049974785.1 Vibrio genomosp. F10 str. 9ZD137 | reverse complement strand
GTTATGAGCCGTTTAACGGGGTGGGCGGCGCATATTTATGAGCAGCGTGCCAACAATCGAATTATTCGTCCAAGTGCTGACTACGATGGGCCTGAGCATCAAGATTGGTTACCGATTGATCAAAGGCAATAGGCCAACGAAATAGTCAAACAAACGAGTCAAAGACATTGCCTTTCAATCGCGCAACAAAACCAAGCAAACTGTGCAGATCAAGCAGAACAAGCCGATCCAGTGCAGTAGGCAATGACTTAAAAAGCAGGGCGAACGATGCCTTGCTTGACCAAGATGAACCGATTCATGGACGGATGCTATGCCAAATTTCAGCGTAAATCAGCGATACCGAAAATCGCTGCCAGAGACACAATTAGACTATTTTGATGCGCGTGAAGCGATCAACCGTATTTCACCGGGTTCGTATGAAACACTGCCTTATACGTCAAGAATATTGGCAGAGCAGCTTGTTAGGCGATGTGACCCTAGCCAGTTGACCGATAGCCTAAAACAAATTATCGATAGAAAAAGCGACCTTGATTTTCCATGGTATCCAGCTCGTGTGGTCTGTCACGATATCCTTGGCCAAACCGCTCTGGTTGACCTAGCTGGGCTTCGAGATGCCATTGCAAAAGA
>NZ_JBNGCJ010000073.1:0-518 GCF_049974785.1 Vibrio genomosp. F10 str. 9ZD137 | reverse complement strand
AGCAGCGGGTTGGACATATGCTCGCATCGCTACGTTCAGTGATACTCTGCCTCAAGCCACTGCAACGTATTTTCAACAAGCGCAATCTCGCAACGACTGGAAAATGGATATCGCCACACCAGAGCAAGAAAGCAAAATCATCAAGTTAATTGAACAAGGCCTTGATGAAGGTGGATTAGGCATTGGTATTAACGCCGGATACGCACCTGGGCACGGTCAAAAAGAGTATTATGCACTTGCTGAACTCGCCGCAGAGCGTGATGTGGCCACTTACACTCATGTTCGTTATGCGAGTAATACCGAGCCACAAAGCTCTTTTGAAGCAGTCAAAGAACTTGTCGGTAATGCAGCCATTACTGGTGCTCATATGCACCTTTGCCACATCAACAGTACTTCGTTGAAAGATATTGATTCCATTTTGCCTATGGTCAATAAAGCGCAAGACAATGGCATCAATGTTACTGTTGGCGCTTACCCTTGGGGTGCTGCCAGTACCGTTGTCGGCGCTGCTATGTTTA
>NZ_JBNGCJ010000072.1:0-1858 GCF_049974785.1 Vibrio genomosp. F10 str. 9ZD137 | reverse complement strand
AACACGATACCAATCAAGATCGCCGCCGCTTGCAAGGGCGATTGGCGATAGTGCGCAGCGAATAGGTTTAGCGTAAGTTTTGTGTGAGTGAGCCTGGTGTGATTTAACCTAGAGTGAGTTAAGTTAACTGTCCGCATGAGGTTTCTCGCTGGCTTGACTTTGGTTTAGCTCTACACGCTTTAACTCTCCATCGTCTAACACCAGTTGTGTCTGCATAAAACTGGCACATTCGGGACTGTGTGTAACCAAAAGCACAGCAGTGTTGCCTTGCGTGGTGATTTCGTTCAGCAACCTCATCACTTCTAAACCGGCTTTGTGGTCGAGGTTGCCTGTGGGCTCATCGGCAAGCAAAAGTTTCGGTTTATGGGCTAACGCACGTGCGATGGCAACTCGTTGTTGTTGTCCGCCAGAGAGCGCTGATACATGCCTATCGAGCAGTTCACTGATGCCTAACGCTTCCACTAAGTAATCACACCAGTCTCCCCATTTTTGTTGATTCAAATGCAATGGGAACGCGATGTTTTGTTTTACGTTGAGTGGGGTTAACAAGTTGAACTGCTGAAAGATAACGCCCAGTTTTTGATGGCGGAAGCGGCTCCATTGTGGATCTTTCCAAGCTGATGTTTTCTCGCCATCGAGCCACAGTTCTCCACCTGAAAGTGGTTCAAAGCCCGCGATTAGGTTGAGTAGGGTACTTTTTCCACTGCCACTCGAACCTGTCAAAGCCACGCTTGCCCCTGGCGCTAGGCCGAAGTCGATGCTCTCCAATACACTATGGGTGTCTTTACCATCAACAAAGTTTTTGCTGGCATGTTTCAGCGTGACAACTGGGTTTTCCATTTCCTATCCTTGTATCGAAAGGGGGGCTATCAAAGCGCGTCAATTGGTAGTAATGAATACCGCGATAAGCTCTATATCACTGTAGACAACAAATTGGAAAAATAGAGCGATTTATATCGAATTATTAATAACTTGTACTGTGAGTAGGAGGAAATAGATCAGTGAGAGGGGCGATTCTGCTCTGGGGATGTCACAGGTCTGCACTTAAATGGAAATTAAACGAGTTGTTATTTCAGTTCTAACTCGTTTAAGGGAGTTGGGGCAATTAAGTGGGGCTAATTTTGATCCTAGTTCGAATCTTTTTAACGTCACTCTCGCATTTATATATTATTGTATGATTTAATTGGGCGTATCATAATGTTACATCATAAATACAAACGTAACTGAGGAAGCGGACATGCTGTTAGAGTCATTCAGTCTGAAAGGTAAAGTCGCGATAGTGACAGGCTGTAACACGGGACTTGGGCAAGGTATAGCGTTAGGCCTAGCAGAAGCAGGTTGCAAAGTTGTCGGTGTTAACCGTACAGAGCCTGAAGGGACTATTGAGAAAATGAATGCAGCAGGCCATGCGTTCCTAAACGTTCGTGCTGACCTTCTCGATCAAGCGTGCATTCCCGGGATCATAGAGCGTACTTTGACTGAGTTTGGCCAAGTCGACATCCTCGTGAACAATGCAGGAATTATTCGCCGCCAAGATGCGATTGAGTTCTCAGAGCAAGATTGGGATGACGTAATGAACGTGAACACCAAGACTGTGTTCTTTATGTCTCAGGCGGTTGCAAAGCAGTTTAAGGCTCAAGGCACTGGCGGAAAGATCATTAACATTGCATCGATGCTTTCATTTCAAGGTGGTATTCGAGTTCCTTCTTATACAGCATCTAAAAGCGCAGTGATGGGAGTGACACGTGCGATGGCGAACGAATGGGCGCGCGACAATATCAACGTGAATGCGATAGCACCCGGTTATATGGAAACGAACAATACTCAAGCTCTGCGTGAAGATGCTGAGCGCAATCAA
>NZ_JBNGCJ010000071.1:0-759 GCF_049974785.1 Vibrio genomosp. F10 str. 9ZD137 | reverse complement strand
TGATGGTTCACAGGTTAGCCGCTCCGCAACTAACATTGTGTTTGAAGCGATAGACCTGTTTGTTGGTGGCGATGATACCTTGTTAGCAGGCTCTGGCCTAGACAGAATGCAAGGGCACTTTGGTAGTGACTTATTCTTTGCGAGCTTTAGTGAAGATATCTTAATCGGTGAGTATGGCCGTTTCACCTTCATTGAAAGCGATGATGAATCCATCTCAGATGCCACCTTCATTATTTCGTTGGCACAAGGCAAACTGGATCTTATTCGTCAAATGCAAACTGGCCTGTTTGGTGGCTACGCGAAACAAGTCTATGCACAATCTAACCTAGGACAAGCCGCCCGAAGCCGAACCGCTGTGACGACGGTGTTTAGCCTAGATGCAGGGCAAGCCTTTGGTAACCTCAATCCAATATTCCAAAACACCAGCTCTGGAGGCGGAGAAGGTGCCGATTTCGTAATCCCAACAGATCCAACAGCGGCAGGTTTTGAAGACACGTTAGAAACGATAACCAACGAGGATGACGTTGAGCCTGAAAACTCGGAAGCAGTAGAAGCGACTCAAGAAGGTGCACAGGAAACTGACGGAGCAACATTAGACGCGAAGCCAGAGCCTCAAATTGACCCAGAAATCAAAGACGGTGAGTTAGAGACGCAACAGTGTGCTGAAGACGATGCTGAATGTGTACCCGACTCTAGTGCTGCCTTAGAGGAGCAGCCTATGGACTTAAACACTGAATCTCAAGTGAGCGAGAGTGTAGT
>NZ_JBNGCJ010000070.1:0-2288 GCF_049974785.1 Vibrio genomosp. F10 str. 9ZD137 | reverse complement strand
GCGCGACAGCAACGTCGATTCTGGCTCTAACAACCAAGGTTCTAGAGCCTTCATTCGATTAGGCATTCGTTGTGTGGCTTCTTCCAGTGTCATATCTATATCTGAAAAACCCTTAAATACGTTTTCAGACCAAGCGGCGACTTGGGAATGGGACAAGAAAGAAGGAAGATGGGTTAGCCTTTTCAATTCCTTTTCCCAATTTGGCAAAATTTGATTCAGTTGCTCGCATTGATCGTGATGCCACCTTTGATAACTTGCTATAGCATGACGTACAAATTCTCTGCATTCTTCCCACGGTAAACCTTGTACCAACCAAGAGTGTCGCTCACCGGACTCTTCATGCGCAAAAAACTGAATACTTCCCCATAACAAACCGCGCTTTAAGGTGACTTCGCCATTCCACACATGGAATGGAATGTGCTCTTCTTCTAACTGAGAGGAGAGGATCAACAGAGTTGATTGAAGTTCGACCTGATGGTATTCGGTTTGAATCAAATACTGGGCGGTTCTACTGGCGGCTAATTGCATTAAAAAGTGGTCCAAAATTGCTGTAGAATGAGTATATTACAGCCGTCTGTCTAAGTGATAAATTAATGTCAAAATTTGACGTTTTACCCATCCCATTGGTTTGATTTCATTCCAAACGCTTTATTGTTTTTCTATTTACCTCATAAGGTTAGCGCCTTTTTATAAAAATCTGCTACACTGCTGTTTTACACTTTAAAGCTTGTGCTCGTGTCATTGACCAATCAGATTCGCCTTTATTGGGCAAATAAAACCATCAACTATAGCCTGCTCATTTTGGTGACCTTACTCGGTGTTGTTATTCCCACTTGGTATTACCAACTCAATTCTCTTATTATCCCTCTGATTCTTGGTATTATCGCAGCCGCTATTTCGGAAAACGACAGCTCATTCACAGGCCGACTTAAATTCTCAATGTTAACCCTGTGTTGTTTTGCCTTTGCGGCGATTTCAATTGAGGTGTTATTTCAAAACCCAATACTGTTTGCAGTAGGCCTAACCTTCTCTACTTTTGGCTTCATTATGCTTGGAGCCATTGGCCCTAGATACGCAAGTATTGCCTTTGGTTCCCTGCTTATCGCAATTTATGCGATGCTAGGCGCACACACCAGTACCAATATCTGGTTTCAGCCCTTATTGCTATTAACTGGCGCGGCTTGGTATTTTTTCATGTCTATGGTTTGGCACTCTTTCTGGCCGATGCAGCCCGTTCAGCAAAGTTTAGCCAACGTTTTCTTACAGCTAGCCAACTACCTTGAATCTAAGAGTAATCTATTTCACCCCGTCTCAAACTTGATTCCTCAACCGCATCGTATTGCGGAAGCAAAACTCAACGCAACCACGGTAACCGCGCTCAATCACAGTAAATCAACACTATTAACACGCTCAAAACGTGGAAGAATGGACAATCGAAATAGCCGCTTCTTTAGTATCTACTTTTTGGCGCAAGATATTCATGAACGCGCCAGCTCTAGTCACTATCGTTACCAAGAATTAGCGCAAGATTTCCAACGTTCAGATGTTATGTTTCGTTTCAAACATGTGCTTCAAGCTCAAGCGAATGCATGTCGAGACATCGCTCAATCGATCCGCTTAGGGACACCTTATCAACATTCGAGTGAATCGATCATTGCGTTAGACGAACTGAAAGAGTCCCTGACTTATCTTGAGCAAGACGAAAAAGGGAAGTCTCGCGTATCCCTTGCCCAGCTTGGTTATCTATTTAATAACCTGGCTACCGTTGAAAAGCAGCTGAACCATGTGAGTTCTCCAGATGTGAACCAACTTGAAGAAGACAGCCTTTTTGATACGGACGCCCATACGTTGAAAAGTATGTGGCTGCGAATAAAAAGCAACTTTAGTACTGACTCTCTCTTATTCAAGCATGCGGTTAGGCTCTCGCTCGCGTTAACGGTGGGTTACGCGATACTGCAAGCCTTTGATCTTGATCGAGGGTACTGGATCTTACTGACCACTTTGTTTGTGTGCCAGCCCAACTACAGCGCCACCAAACAAAAATTGACCTCTCGCGTTGTTGGTACGATTGCAGGTCTGTTAATTGGAGCGCCCTTATTAGCACTATTCCCCTCTCAAGCGAGCCAATTGGTACTGATTATTATATCGGGTGTGATGTTCTTTGCGTTTCGCATCAACAACTACAGCTTTGCGACAGGGTTCATCACTCTGCTGGTGCTGTTTTGTTTTAATCAATTGGGCGAAGGGTATGCTGTCCTTTTACCGCGACTGACCGATACACTTATAGG
>NZ_JBNGCJ010000069.1:0-3538 GCF_049974785.1 Vibrio genomosp. F10 str. 9ZD137 | reverse complement strand
GCTATGATCGAAGTTAAAGACGTGGGTATTCTGGCTGAGCTGTTAACAAAAAATCGGGTTGATCTTATCGCGTATTCAGAGAAAACAGCCTTATGGATGGCTTCTCAGTCAGGGATCAAAAGCAGCACCTTTCAAAGTGTTTACACACTCCAGGAAGGTTATACCTATTACGCATTTAATAAAGACAGCGATCCGGCCTTAATAGAAAAACTGCAGCAGGGGATCGATATCATCAAAGCAAATACCGATGAAAATGGCGTTAATCAGTATCAAGAGATCCTGAAAAAGTATCAATAGATAATCAGGTGGTCTAGCGCCTTGATATCACGGTTGAATGGTTAGGTTTTTTTTCACATAAAATGGGTTGTTGTATTTATTTTCCTTCCCAAATTCTGAGTTAACCAGTCTATTCCACAACGCTTTATCAAACATACCTTTAGGCAAAGAGGGGTAGAGCGTATCCGCTTCTTCGAAAGCAAAATTCATGAACTCTTTTAGCTTAATTTGATTGTATTTTTTCGCGATACGATTATGGTTTCTAATCCATTCTTTCTTGAAATCTACCAATGCGGGCTCTGCTTGCTCCAGAGGCATGCTCGATAGAAAAATACGCTGATAGGCGACTTTTCTATCTATCATCGAACGCATGGCTGTTTGAATGTATTTGTTGTGATGAGTAATCGAAATATCATCAACGTTGAACAGGTTTACGTGCCAGCCTTTTGGAGACATCTTATGAGTACGGAATTGCGCATTTCGAATCTGAAGTGCCTCATGCAAAACTAAATCTGATGTTCCTCTTAACGTTCTTTGCCATTTCCCAATTCTGATTTGAATTGAATGTGGTAGGCGGTAGATATTCGTGAATTTATCTTCAATCATTATAAGTCATACTCGAAGTGGTTTCGGTGTTTGATCCTTTAATTGCTGGATCATAGTTGGTTGAAGTCATGTCTAGAGCCGCGCTATTGTCTGCTGCTTCTTGGTACTCTACATTGATTTAAGTCGTTATTAGTAATTTTAACAATATAAATTAGCTATTTGAATAGAGTAATCTGAATTGAGCGACGTCAAAGTCGTGATTTAGATGTAAACGGAAGAACTGAAAACAGTCACTTGTTCAAATTGTGTATTAAATGACTGTATATCAGTTAATTGAGTAGCAGAATAGCACCGAGCTAGAAATGTATTTTATGCGCTTTGGAAACCGTGATGCCTAGACGTTTGGCCAATCGAGTTAAATTGGCTCGGTCTGTTTTGAGCAAACGACTTGCTTTGGCCCAATTGAAGTCCGAGGTTTCCAACGCAGAAGTGATGAGTTTACGCTGATACTCATCAGTGGCATCGCGCAGGCTCATTGTTTTATTTCCTGAGGTACTTGGCGCCTGTGATTGTCGTCTTTGTTGCTCGTGATTAAGTGCGCTGTCTAATTCAAGAGGGCTGTTTAACTCAAGAGATCGATTGATATCAAGAGAGTTCTCGATATTAATAGAGCGATCCAGTTCTCCAATATCCTCATGGGTAACGGAAATTACTTTGCGGTGTTGATTTCTTGCTCTGGCTTTCAGTGCGGCGCGGTTAATCACATGTTCTAGTTCTCGTACATTCCCGGGCCAATCATAAAGCGAGATATAGTGAAGCGCTTCTTGCCCCATTTTTAGTTGAACTATCCCCAGTTTTCTTCGCGCCTGTTCTAGAAAGAAACCGGAAAGTAATGCGATATCACCTTCGCGCTTCCTAAGCGGGGGAACCTCGATTGGGTAGACAGTGAGTCGGTGGTATAGATCGGCCCGGAATCGTCCTTGGGCCACTTCTTCCTTTAGATCTCGGTTTGTCGCTGCCAATACTCTAACATTGATATTGTGAACCCTATCTTGGCCGACAGGCTGAATCTCATTGTTTTGTAAAGCGCGTAAGATCTTACTTTGAGCAGCTAAAGGCAGTTCACCAATTTCATCCAAAAATAGAGTGCCCCCATCAGCCAGAGCAAATTTACCTAATCGAGTTTTATCTGCCCCCGTAAATGCGCCTTTTACATGACCAAACAGTTCACTTTCAACTAAACTTTCGGGTATCGCTGCGCAGTTTACATAGATTAACGGTTGAAGTTTCCTTGAAGATTGGTGGTGAAGAGTTCGTGCTACTAGCTCTTTACCAACGCCCGTTTCACCATGAATCAGAATGTTAAAATCAGACGGAGCGACAATATCGATGTCGTTTTTTAGGTTGAGCATGGCTTGGCTTGAACCAATGATTTCGCCACCTTCTCGTTTCCATGCTTCATCGTTCAACTCTTGTAAACGTCGTTGGCTTTGTTTTGCTTGTTGCTCCAGCTGAGAGAAGGTCATCGCCATTTTTAAGGTAGAAGCAGCTATCGCTGAAAGGACCTCTAAACTTCGATCTGGGATTGTTTCGAACAAGTTTGGGGTTAAGCTATCTAAGGCCAGTATACCGAGTAACTTGTCACCAAAGAGCAAAGGAAGTCCCATACAGGAGTGCATGGGCAGATCACCATCGTGATCCAGTAACAAGCCATCAAATGGGTCAGGGAGCGGGCATGTGGTGTCGAACCTAATGGGTGTTTTAGATCGACATATTTCACCAAACCGTGGGTGTTCATTAATATCAAAACGACGGCCTAGTGTATCACGCGTCAGGCCTTGCATAGCAAGTGGGGTTAATGTGTCCGCATGAATTGAAAGCAGTACGACACTGTCACATTGAATGGTTTTGCGAATCGCATCCAATAACTTGTTAAAACGGTCTTCATTATTCAGGCCACTGGCAAGACCAATGGTCATTTCAACTAGGGTGGAAACAGAGATGTCTTGCATACAATACATTTTAAGTGAGACTTTTAGTTAGTATAGTGTCAAATGGACTCGGTGTATACCATGTCAATTTGACATATATTTGAGGTGGTTTTTTAATAAACCCAAGTAAATAAAGCGTTTAATCTGTTGGCATATTCTGTGCTTTAGTGAGTGTAGAAGAGTGAGTTTATGAGAGTAAGTTTTAGCTTACCGGGACAGAGACTCAGTCAATACCGATTAACCCAGATGGGAAGAAGATATAATATGCTCAACGAAAAACACATTGCGACAATAAAAAGTACGATTCCATTACTCGAGAATGCAGGGCCGGTACTTACTCAGCATTTTTATCAAAGAATGTTCACTCATCACCCTGAGCTAAAAGACATTTTTAATATGACGCACCAGAAAACAGGACGTCAGAGTGTGGCTTTGTTTGAAGCGATAGCGGCTTATGCGAAAAATATTGAAAATCTCGCAGCGCTAACGTCAGCTGTTGAGAGAATCGCTCAAAAACACACGAGCTTTAACATTCAGGCAGAGCATTACCAAATCGTCGGTCACCATTTGATTGAAACGTTACGAGAGCTTGCTGGAGAGGCATTTAGCCCTGATGTTGAAGAAGCTTGGACCGCTGCTTACTTATTTTTGGCGCAAGTCTTTATTGATAGAGAAGGTGAGCTGTATCTACAAAGAAAACAAGCGGTTGGCGGTTGGGAGAACAG
>NZ_JBNGCJ010000068.1:0-727 GCF_049974785.1 Vibrio genomosp. F10 str. 9ZD137 | reverse complement strand
TAACTTAACACTGCTTGAAGAACCTCAAGCCGCGTTGTATTCATGGATCAACAATAATGGTGATGCATGGCGTGAGCAGGTGTCGGTCGGCGATATTGTTCTTGTCGTCGATGTGGGTGGCGGTACGACCGATTTATCGTTAGTTGAAGTGACTGAAGACCAAGGGAATTTATCGCTCAACCGCATTGCTGTCGGTGAGCATATTTTGCTCGGTGGTGACAACATGGATCTTGCTCTAGCTTATCGCCTAAAAGTCAAACTGGCGCAGCAAGGTAAAGAGTTGGCTCCGTGGCAAATTCAAGCGATGACACACGCTTGTCGTGATGCAAAAGAAGCCTTACTTAATGATGCTGAGCTGCATTCGGTTCCTATCGTCGTGCCTAGTCGGGGCTCTAAACTTCTTGGCGCGACGTTAAAAACTGAATTAACCCAGGAAGAAGTGCAACAAACGCTGGTTGATGGTTTTTTCCCAAGCATTGACATTTCTGAGCACCCAGTCCAAAAGCCGCGTGGCGCACTGACACAAATGGGCTTACCGTATGCACAAGATGCGGGTATTACTCGTCACATCGCAGCATTTCTAACCAAGCAAGCTAATGCTGTAAACAGAGAAGCAGGTAACGAAGAGCCAACTTATGATCCATTTGCCAACATGGCTGGGATCCCCGGAATGCCTGACGCTCAAACTGCAGCCGACTTCATTAAACCTACCGCTATCTTGTTTAAC
>NZ_JBNGCJ010000067.1:0-1468 GCF_049974785.1 Vibrio genomosp. F10 str. 9ZD137 | reverse complement strand
AAGCACTGGATTGGCTTAATCAAGTTGAAATCCCTCGCGACCGGATAGACGACATGCCCATTACCTTCTCTGGCGGAATGCAACAAAGGCTGCAAATCGCGCGAAATTTAGTCACACACCCAAAGCTTATTTTTATGGATGAACCTACAGGCGGTCTCGATGTTTCTGTTCAGGCAAGGTTACTCGATTTGATTCGAAACTTAGTAATGGAACTCGGCTTATCTGTGGTGATCGTCACTCACGATTTAGCGGTTGCACGATTGCTTGCTCATCGTTTGGTGGTCATGAAAGAGAGTCGTATTGTGGAGAGTGGGCTTACCGACCAAGTACTCGATGATCCTCAGCACCCCTATACACAATTGCTTGTTTCATCAGTCATCCAAGGATAAGGAGCCGTAATGAATACCGTGATAATCCCCGTTGGTGAACGACACCAAAAAGAAGCCAGTGTGGCATACGCAAAGGATGATCGACTGACCGACATGAATACGATGCTTTCGGTATCTAACGTGAGCAAAACGTTCGTTCTTCACAATCAAAGTGGTGCCAAGTTGCCTGTTCTGACGAAAAGCAGTTTTTCAGTTGATAAGGGCGAATGTGTTGTACTTTTGGGGCGCTCTGGATCGGGGAAAAGCACATTGCTTAGAGCCCTGTACGCCAATTACTTAGTCGACGAAGGGCATATATGGGTCCGCCATAATGGTGTGAGTCATGTTCGTGACTCTGACGCTATAAGCGATATGACGAATACGTGTGATGTAAGAAGAAACAGATGCGAACACCAAGCGACTTGGGTCGATATTGCCAATGCCCAACCAAGAGAAGTATTGGAGGTCCGTCAAAATTCGCTGGGATGGGTCAGTCAATTTTTAAGAGTGATCCCTCGCATCAGTGCGTTAGATGTGGTGGCCCAGCCCCTAATCGAACAAGGAGTAGACAAGAAACAAGCCAAGCAAAAAGCCGCGGCATTGCTTACTCGCCTAAACGTTCCAGAGCCGCTTTGGTCATTGGCTCCGGCGACTTTTTCTGGTGGAGAGCAGCAACGGGTGAATATTGCCCGAGGCTTCATTGTTGATTCACCTATTTTATTGCTTGATGAACCGACAGCCTCACTGGATGAAAAAAACTGCCAAGTGGTTATAGAGCTAATTCAAGAAGCAAAACAAAGAGGTGCCGCGATTGTGGGCATTTTTCACGATGAGTTTGTTCGTCAAAGCGTGGCAGACAAATATTACGATATTTCAACGGCGACACTTCGCAAAGCTTAACAAAAAAAGGATAGAACAATGATTATTACTAATGTTCAACTGGTATTAGAAAACGAAGTGGTCAATGGATCGATTGAAGTAGAGGGTGGCATCATCCGTTCAATGTCTGATTCCAAAAGCCAGATGCCTGGTGCGGTAGACGGCAATCAAGGTTGGCTTATGCCAGGTCTCATTGAACTGCATACAGACAACTTGGAAAA
>NZ_JBNGCJ010000066.1:0-401 GCF_049974785.1 Vibrio genomosp. F10 str. 9ZD137 | reverse complement strand
GGCTGTGACATCGAATCCCCATACCACTCTTGCCAGTGTTTACTCATCAACGCACACAGTTTGGCCGCCGAGAGCTCACCATTTTTCCGTTGAAGGTAGAATTCTCTTTCAAATTCAAATCGAACTGGAATGTTGATCATCAATGCGTAACATGACGACAATTCTTCCCACAGCATTTCTAGCTTTTCATCCGTCGTTTTTGCTTGGTTAAGTAGATAGTCTCGAACGATATTCTCAGCAAAGATTGAGGCAGTTTCTGCCAATGTCATAGGGTAACGAGTTTGACACAAGGGCATCCCCTTCATGACCCAGTTATGGAATGCGTGGCCAAGTTCATGGGCAAGAGTAAGAAGATCCGATCGGCTTCCGCCCCAGGTCATAAAGACAAGCGGTGAACGTGT
>NZ_JBNGCJ010000065.1:0-286 GCF_049974785.1 Vibrio genomosp. F10 str. 9ZD137 | reverse complement strand
TTTACTGCTCTACCTCGGCTTTGTTGGAACCGCTTCACAAGTTAAGAAGCTGTTCGCGTGGGCTGAGGGAATAGGCATGAGCCATATTGCTTTTGTCGTGATCTTTTGCACCATTATTTTATACGCTTTATTGGAACATTTTCGTAAGCGTTGGCTAGCCGTACCGCTTAGTTGCCTGCTGGGTGGTACGTTAGCATTTGCCATGGGTGCCCCGTTTTCTTTTCAAACCGAGCCAGGTTTACCCAACATGAACCCTATGTATTGGTGGGGAGAAAACACAGGCTGG
>NZ_JBNGCJ010000064.1:0-1940 GCF_049974785.1 Vibrio genomosp. F10 str. 9ZD137 | reverse complement strand
TAATGGTTCCAGCGCCCCCCATATCCGCTTTCATGGATGTCATGAACTGACCAGGTTTGATGCTATAGCCTCCAGAATCGAATGTGATCCCTTTCCCAACAAGACAAGCGAATACAGGCGCATTGTCATCACCAGTCGGGTTATAGTCGAGTTGCAGCATCGCTGAAGTACGTTCAGAGCCTCTTCCTACTGCGTAGATACCCTGCCAATTTTCCGCAAGTAAGTCTTTATCTTTGACTATCTTGACCGTCACCGTACCTTTCGGAGCGACAGACTTAATAAACTCAGCGGCCATTGTTGCTAATTGTCTCGGGGCAACTTCTTCGGCGGGTTTATTGATAATGTCGCGAGTCCAGTCCGTGGTTATAATTCTGGCTTCTAACTCTGCTTGGTTGTCTGCTTCTAATGGCGACCACTCGATGCTATTGAGTTTTTTAGCGCTTCTGTAGCCTTGCTGAAAAGCCCAAATTTTTTCTAAATCCCAGCCTTTCCCTTGCAATGAGACGGCTTTTACACCTTGAGAGTCTAATTTGCGAGCCGCACGTTGAATAACGTCTAATTCATGGCCTTCACCAGTATGTACCGTTGCACCGCTATCTGAAAATGACAAAATCGCTTTGTCGCCCCATTGGGGTTGTGCGGGTTCATGGCTAATGTATAGGGACATCTGTGTTGACATGGTTGCTCCTTGTTTTTGTAAGGTAATCAATACCATTTTTCATATCGGAGGAATGTTAGCATTATGTAGGATGAAAGTGTCAATTTGATAAAAAAACGGACCATGAGGTCCGCTTTATTTATTTAGAATTGTTAACTTGGTAATGTTTTAAACCGAGCTTGTCTGAAAAAACACCATTAATCGATTTCATCCATCCAGCACAGCATAATGGCTTCTAAGATTTTTTCGTTAGAATGGTTAGGGTCGTCTTCAAAATCTTCAAGCTCCATAACCCATCGATGCAAATCGGTAAAGCGAACCGTTTGTGGGTCTGTCTCGGGATGCAAATCACATAGTTCAATCGCGATATCACGCGAGTCAATCCATTTTAAACTCATAAGTGCTCCTTAATTTCGCTAAGCTTTATTTACTCTGTTCTAATGATCTTCAGACGCTAGGTTTAAGGTGTACTTTGGAATTTCCACCACTAAATCAGTATCGGCGACTCTTGCTTGGCAACCTAAACGAGATTCCATCTCTAATCCCCAAGCTTTATCTAGCATATCGTCTTCTAGATCATCACTTTCAGCCAGTGAATCAAAACCTTCACGAATAACAACATGACAGGTTGTACACGCGCACGACTTCTCACAAGCGTGTTCAATACCGATACCGTTCTTCAAAGCAACATCAAGAACAGTGTCGCCTGATTTAGCTTCTAATACAGCACCTTCTGGGCAAAGGTCTTCATGAGGTAAAACAATAATTTTAGGCATCTTTATCTATTCTCTAACGGTTAAATATCATCAACTGACTGGCCAGACAGCGCAGTACGAATAGACTTATCCATACGGCGAGAGGCGAAATCTTGGCTTGCGGCATCGGTTTGTTTGATACCATGCTCTATCGCGTCAGGATCATCGCCATTGCGAAGCTCAATCAGTGATTCGATCGCTTTAATAAGCACTTTCTTTTCTTGCTCTGTTAATAAGTCATCACCATCAAGGTCGATCGCTGCGATAAGACCTTCAATAACACGATCAGCTTCAACACGCTGCTCAGCAAGAGAACGAGCATCCATATCCGCCTTGGCATACGTCATCGAATCTTTCAGCATGTTAGCCACTTCGTTGTCACTTAAGCCATAAGAGGGTTTAACCTGAATTTCAGCCTGGACACCCGTGCTCTTTTCCATGGCGGTTACTGAGAGCAAACCATCTGCATCAACTTGGTATGTAACACGAACATGGGCAGCGCCAGCCGTCATCGGTGGTATTCCTTT
>NZ_JBNGCJ010000063.1:0-1665 GCF_049974785.1 Vibrio genomosp. F10 str. 9ZD137 | reverse complement strand
AGTAGCCGCTGCTAATACACTTTTTGCACCACCTGGGCCCGGTGAAGTAGCAAGGTATACAGCGGGTTTATCAGCAAAGACATCACGCTTGATACGAGTCGCCCAATCAAACAAGTTTTTGTATGCCGCAGGGTAATGACCATTGTGCTCAGCAAATGAGATAACAAAGGCATTAGCTCGAGATAAATCGTGAATAAAGCGCAGAGCGCCTTCCGCTTTACCTATCTCTTTTTCTACATCTTCACTGAACATAGGAACCGAGTAATCATTGAGATCAAGCACTTCTACTTCAACGTTTTCTACTAAGTTAGCCGTATACGTCGCGAGCGTTTTGTTGATGGACGTAGAGCTGGTACTTGCACCGAAGGCGATAATTTTCATGACGTTGTTCCTTATTCGTAAACATCTGCTACAGAGAATAACCGAATTGTCCTTTCAAACAACCGCAATGTGCTTAACAAGTCATTCAGAAACATTGAACAAGGGCTCGCTGCATATTGTCTACAACTGATGCTCTCTAAAACTGCTGCGCTCTACAACTGATCCGTTAGCTCAATCCATAAATCATTAACAATCACTCGATCAGCGGGTGTGAGCTCTGTTTTTGCTTCTTCAAGGCTTTGAACTATTCGAGTTTTCAACTCCGTGATATCGTCAATGTTATCTTCTTCACATGAAGCGGCTGACAATGAAATGTGGCCTCGTAAATACCCACCTGCGAACAGCTCGTCGTCAGAAGCAGATTCAATACGTGCATCAATCAACTCTATTAGCTTTTCTTCAAATTCTATAATCATTGTTATCTCTTATTTAACGATAAATTGGTCAGCACATAACGGCTCAACTTGATAATACTGACGAAGGGCTTCAGAGAGCATCATGACTCGTTCAGGTAGCCCTTGCTTCAAAATGCCCATCACTTCTTTATGAACCGTATTCATAAAGGCTAAGCGATCGGGTTCAAAATCGCCGTGTAGATTGTCACAGCTGACGGTAAAAGGAAAGCCTGCACTTTTCGCTATGATCCACTCGTAAGCCTGCGGACGCACTTCGACTTTTTCAAATTCCGCCTGCGCCTGTCTTGTCCGGCCATCCGGTTCGTACCAGTAGCCAAAATCTTCCAATAACCGACGCTTTGGTCCTGCTACGCACCAGTGTGCTATTTCATGCAGCGCTGAGGCGTAAAAACCGCGCGCAAACACAATACGATGATGTGGTGTTTGCTCGTCTGCTGGCAGATAGATCGGCTCATCGCCACCAAGTTCTAGTTTGGTATTGTAGGCGTCAAAAAAAGTATCATTAAAGAGGGCAATTAAGTCTTGATACGTGTGTTTTGGATGGGTCATGGCACTTTAATAAAGATAGCGGTTAACGCACGTATTTTGCTTTGTTTTATGCGTAAGGTAAAGCGCTACTTAGAATGTAAAAAGCATTACTATAGCTAATCTGAAGCCCGCCTTTGAGGTACAATTTTTCATTCGTCACCAATCACATTTGGCTCTAAACTCTCGCTTCATTTTTATCTGACACCCCCCCGCATTCAGGGTGTTCTATTTAACGAGAGATAATGCAATGCTACTTAGTGTTTTGTACATCATTGGCATCACGGCTGAAGCCATGACAGGTGCACTCAGCGCCGGAAAACAAAAAATGGACTGGTTTGGG
>NZ_JBNGCJ010000062.1:0-310 GCF_049974785.1 Vibrio genomosp. F10 str. 9ZD137 | reverse complement strand
GGCGGCGACCCTGCCAGTGTGAATCCTGTTGTTGAAACACAGCTGATCGTTGACCACTCATTAGCTGTTGAACATGCAGGTTTTCAAAAGGACGCGTTTGATAAAAATAGAGCGATTGAAGAACGCCGAAATGAAGATCGCTTTCATTTTATTGAGTGGTGTAAAACCGCGTTTAAAAACGTCAGCGTGATTCCCGCTGGTAATGGGATCATGCACCAGATTAATCTGGAAAAAATGTCTCCAGTCGTTCAATCGCAGAACGGAATTGCCTTCCCTGATACGTGTGTGGGCACCGACAGCCATACGCCCC
>NZ_JBNGCJ010000061.1:0-18218 GCF_049974785.1 Vibrio genomosp. F10 str. 9ZD137 | reverse complement strand
TTTGGCCACTCGGGAACCCCTCCAAATTTTTAATCCATTCTTACTACAAATAGCTTCAAGTAACATGAAACAGGAAAGAATGGTGCCGACTACCGGAATCGAACTGGTGACCTACTGATTACAAGTCAGTTGCTCTACCTACTGAGCTAAGTCGGCATAAGTGGTGCGCATTCTATTGAATGATATTCGTGCTTGCAATAGTAAATTTAAAAAAAGTCATTTTTTTTGCCTGATTGGAATCATTTGATGTTTTTTCATGCAAAGTCCGTCTTTCTACTGCGTTCTTTCTTATTATTATTTGCATTGTTTGGTGCTTGTTGTATGTTCGCCATTCTATTTCGTTATTTCATGGTGAGTGAGCACTTATGAGTCCTTATCTATCTTTTGAGCGTGCCACATGGGCAGAGCTACGTAACTCTGTTCCAATGACACTCTCAGAATCTGATATCCAAGAGCTCCTCGGGGTAAATGAACGGTTATCAATGGAAGAAGCCGTTGATATTTACCTCCCTCTGAGTCGCCTACTCAATTTGTACATTGAGGCTCGCCAAAGTAGAAACTCGGTATTGCATCAGTTCCTCGACAGTACCGAAAGTTCGCCGCCTTTTATCATAGGTATTGCGGGCAGTGTTGCCGTCGGAAAAAGCACCACAGCTCGTATCATTCGGACCTTGCTGTCTCGTTGGGAAAATCACCCCAAAGTTGAATTGGTCACGACCGATGGTTTTTTATTTTCGAAAAGCGAACTCGATAGACGAGGGATTATGCATCGAAAAGGGTTTCCCGAATCCTATGATACAAAGGCTTTAGTAGAGTTTTTGTCTGATGTAAAAGCAGGGGAAACCAACCTACAAGTTCCTGTGTACTCTCACATAACCTACGACATAACAAACGAGGTGAAGAGAATAGAAAAGCCTGATGTGATCATTATTGAGGGCTTAAATGTTCTACAAAGTGGTCTTGACTACCCTAATAGTTCGATCAGTACCTTTATTTCCGATTTTCTCGACTTTTCAATCTACGTTGATGCCGACAGTGATGTCATAGAGAAGTGGTATATCGAAAGGTTTTTAGAATTTAGACAGGGCGCGTTTAAAAAGCCAGGATCTTACTTTAACCACTACACGCAGCTTAATGAATCACAGGCGATTGAAAAAGCCAAAGAGATATGGCAATCAATTAATGGGCTTAATCTCACTGAAAACATCCTACCGACAAAACACCGAGCGCAACTAATTTTAAAAAAAGGCCCATCTCATGCAGTCGAGAAAGTGTTATTGCGGAAATGATTTAATTTAGGGTAGTTTGGACGCCTGAGCTGACTACTTTGAAATCAGTGAAGGCTCGACCATAACCTCGAGCCTCTCTACCCATTCGTATGAGTTCTGTTATTTCAACTCAGGACCATATTGATTGGCCTTATCTTCACCCTTTAAAAAGCCGCACTCCACTAGAATCCAAGTTCCACAGATCAACGCTACCACAGAGCTTAGCATCTCTATATTTGTTGTTTGCGCGACGCCACTTGGATCACCGATAGGAACGGCCATCCGACCAAACACCAAAGGAACGTTGAGCATTAGCCACCAACTGGATTTACCTCTGTCATGCCAGCGTTTAGACGTAATCGCCAAATCTGGAATGAGAATGACCAATAAAAACACAGGCAATATGATATGGGCCATAGCCGGAAACAACGCATTCGATCCTATAGCAAAGCCCATAATGACCGCGTAGTAAAATACATTCCATATCCAATACGTTTTTCGACCCACTCTCCCTTCAAATGAGAACAGTAGCTGCTTTATCGACATCTTATTTACCCTTGAAATAATAAAAATTCAACGCCTAATCTATCATATTTCATCGGTTTATCGTCTTTTGAAAACACGCTTTATCCATATCACGGATATTCACCGTTAAGCTCCTTACTTGGCTTGCTTGCTGCTGAAGTACCGTCATCAACTGCCGGGAAAGCTCTCGTTTTTGCTCTTCAGTTCGCCCATCAAGCAGCTCAAAACCTACATGGATAAAATCAACGCTATCCCCTTCCTCACCAATCAGCCAATGATGGCAGCGCAATGCCCGAGATTTAACCGAATCAGGATCGAATAAGCTACTTTTTAGTGCGACATCATGAAGATCTTCTAGGAGCCCTTGAACATTGACACGTTGATCGATTGAATTTGAATATTCCATAACAAGATTTGGCATTGTCTTTCCTTTTCTGACAAAAGATCTTAAGTGATTATTTATCGCTGTGAATTCTCAACACTAATACCAATTAACTCTGCAAATTCCGAGGAAATCACTATCATTCTGTTTACTGGATCACTTAAGAAGAAGTCTAACCATTAAATAAACTCATGACCCGAATCATGATTTGATGGTATTAATCTGTTATATTCTTACGTAATCGCGTTTATTTTTTACATCAATTAGCTTTTTACATTCAAAATAATGGAGATATTCTTATGCGTCATCCTGTAGTGATGGGTAACTGGAAACTAAACGGCAGCAAAGAAATGGTTGTTGACCTACTAAACGGTCTTAATGCTGAACTTGAAGGCGTATCAGGCGTAGACGTAGCAGTCGCTCCACCTGCACTTTTCGTTGATCTTGCTGAGCGTACACTTACTGAAGCGGGCAGCGCAATCATCCTAGGTGCTCAAAACTCTGACCTAAACAACAGCGGTGCATTCACTGGCGACATGTCTCCAGCTATGCTGAAAGAATTTGGTGCATCTCACATCATCATCGGTCACTCTGAGCGTCGTGAATACCACAACGAATCAGACGAGTTCGTTGCTAAGAAATTCGCATTCCTAAAAGAGAACGGCCTAACTCCAGTTCTTTGTATCGGTGAATCTGAAGCACAAAACGAAGCAGGCGAGACTGTTGCTGTATGTGCACGTCAACTTGACGCTGTTATCAACACTCAAGGTGTTGAAGCTCTTGAAGGCGCGATCATCGCTTACGAACCAATCTGGGCTATCGGTACTGGTAAAGCAGCAACCGCTGAAGATGCGCAACGCATTCACGCTCAAATCCGTGCTCACATTGCTGAGAAATCAGAAGAAGTGGCTAAGAACGTTGTTATCCAATACGGCGGTTCTGTTAAGCCAGAAAACGCAGCGGCTTACTTCGCACAACCAGACATCGATGGTGCTCTAGTTGGCGGTGCAGCGCTAGACGCGAAAAGCTTTGCCGCTATCGCTAAAGCAGCAGCTGAAGCAAAAAAAGCTTAATACGTTAGCACAACAACTTGTTGCTTAAGGCCTGCATTCGCGGGCCTTTTTTATCACAGTTACCTCACCTCTACGGGTTGTTCCTACTCGTTTCCAATGTTGTCTTTATCTTGTATCCTATCGTTTTAATGAAATAGCGTATGGACAATGCACGATAAACACGGCCTATTAACAGCGCCCATTCCTAATGTGCTGCGTCAAATGACCATTCCAATGACCTTTGGAATGATTGCTATCTTGATGTTCAATGTCGTCGATACGTTTTTTATTTCCCTTCTGGGTACCGATGCGTTAGCAGCGATCAGCTTTACGTTCCCCATCACCTTTGCCATAAACTGCATCACTATGGGTATCGGAATCGGATTGTCCACGAATATAGCTCGCCTACTCGGTAAAGGCCGTTCGAAACAAGCCGGTCGCTTTTCTACCCACGGTTTGGTTTTAGCGCTGCTGCTTGTTTCTGTCACCTCGTTCATTGGCTTACTGAGCATCCGACCTACCTTTGCATTATTAGGCGCACAACCACACCTTATCGATCTGATCTGTGAATACATGTCCATTTGGTATTTAACGATTCCGCTTCTGGTTATTCCTATGGCAGGAAACAGTGCGATAAGAGCGACAGGGGACACGAAAACCCCTGCTAAGATCATGATGCTGGCAGGGCTGATTAACGGAGTGCTGGACCCACTGCTGATTTTTGGTATTGGCCCATTTCCAGAGCTTGGTATTCAAGGCGCGGCCATTTCAAGCGCGTTGAGTTGGTTGGGTGCCTTGATAGGGTCACTTTACGTTTTAATTCGTCGGGAAAAAATGCTCGCATCGCCTGATTTCTCTCAAATCATCAATGACTGGCGACAAATCCTTAAGATTGGTACTCCTGCGGCGCTTTCCAATGCGATGGTGCCATTATCAGGCGCAATATTGATGATACTGCTGGCCTCGCATGGAACGGTGGCTGTGGCTGCTTTTGGAGCGGCTCAAAGAATTGAGTCACTGCTGATTTTAGTTCTTATGGCATTGACCTCCGCTTTGACCCCGTTTATGGCTCAAAATTTAGGAGCCAATAATACCGAGCGAAGCTTTTCTGCACTTTTTCTTAGTATGCGTTTTGCGATTGTATTTCAGTTGATTATTTTCATTATGATGGTGCCATTAAGCATTCCTTTAGCGCGTCTTTTCTCTCAAGAGCCGTCGGTTCGAGATCTACTTTGGCATTATTTATTGGTTGTTCCGTTCAGTTATGGCTTTCAAGGCGTCACCATGATGCTCGTCGCTGGACTCAATGCTCTGCATAAGCCGGTCCCTGCTTTCCAATGGAGCATTATTCGACTCTTTGTTTTTACGTTACCTGCTGCTTGGATTGGTAATCAAATATACGGTGTTGAAGGGCTATTTATCGGTATCGCGGTAGGCAATGTTTTGTCTGGTGTTTCCAGTTATCTGTACGCGCTCAAATTACGTCAATCGTATCAATCATAGTTAATCCCTTTATTCATATCACTCACCTTTCGACATAACCAAGACAACCAATATACACCGCTTAACCCAGCAAAAATTGAGCACAAAAAAGCCGACACTATAACGTATCGGCTTCTTTTATCTGTACTTAGGTCTAGGCTTGTTGATTATTCAACAATTTCTTCGTCTTCATCAATCTCAAGTTCAATATCCAATGGCTCTTGAGAGATAATGATTCCAGTATTATCTGCGTACAAATAATCTTCCGGCACAAATGTAACGCTACCAAAGTTGACCGCGACATCAGTCTCACCAACACCATTACCAACGGCACCCACAGGGATAGAAGCCAACGCTTGGATACCAACACTCATCTCTTCGAGTTCATCGACTTCACGAACGCAGCCGTAAACAACAATGCCTTCCCATTCGTTATCTTCCGCCAACGCTGCCAATTCCGCATCGATAAGAGCACGACGCAAAGATCCACCGCCATCAATCAGTAATACTCGGCCTACCCCATCTTGCTCTAATAGATCGCGAATAAGGCTATTATCTTCAAAGCATTTGATTGTCGTAACTTGACCTGCAAATGATGTACGCCCACCAAAATTGCTAAAAAGAGGTTCAACGACATCGACTTGATCTAAGTAAATATCGCACAGAGCTGAAGTATTGTATTCCATAGTATTTATCCATACTGATAGTCATCTCTATCGAGTATATCGAGTCACTAAGTCAATGCAATGATAAGACGCAATTAACTGACGAGAGTTTGAGCTATAACGATGCCGGTAAAAAGCACGTTTGAGAATAAGGCACACTTCACAACAATCGGCATCATAGGAGCGATTTGAGCCGGTTGAGTCGCCAGCCAAACCGCCCTGCCATGCTTATACACCACCACAAGGCTAAGAACGAAAGGCAAGCTGATCCAAAGTGGTGCGGGTTGAAGCAATAAATAACAGACAAATGTAGCTAATGCACTCGCCAGTAAAACAAGGTGGTATTGTTTGGATTTAGCCTGGCCAAGCCGAACGGCAACGGTTTTCTTACCACATGCCTTATCATTTTCAATATCACGCATATTATTGACATTCAACACAGCCACCGCGAATAGCCCACAGCCTATTGCTGGCAAAATGAGGGTTGCTTCCACAAAGCCAGTGTGAAGGAAGAAGGTTCCCGCGACACCTAATAACCCAAAAAAGATGAACACAGAAATATCTCCCAAGCCAACATAGCCATAGGGCTTATTACCGACGGTATATGCAATGGCCGCAACCATCGCCAACACACCTAAACCGATAAACGTCATGATACTTTGTAAGCTATTCAGTGCGTAAAAAATAAGAAACAGTCCAGACAACATCGTAAGCACAATGTTAATCACCATCGCTTGTTGCATGGTTTTTAAAGAAACCGCACCAGACTGAATTGCGCGTATTGGCCCAAGGCGCGCATCGTTGTCCGTTCCCTTGACTGCGTCGCCATAGTCATTAGCCAGATTGGATAAGATTTGCAGTAAAGTGGCAGTAATAAAGGCAAGCAACGCAATCGTGAAAGAGAATTGTCCAATAGAATACGCCAACACACTACCCGTGAGTATCGAGACAAGGGCAAGTGGCAGTGTTTTTGGTCGTGCGGCATCTAACCAGATTTGAATTGATTGCTTCATCGTTCTCTTTGTCTACATTCTATTTGTCTACGCACAATATGCGCTGATTGTGTCATAACCGATTCATTCACGCAAAAAACTAAAAAGGCCACCGAAGCGACCTTTTTGTATCATCCATACCGCAGCGGGTTGATGTGATTATTTCACTCGGCCTACATACTCGCCGTTACGAGTATCAACCTTGATCACTTCGCCAATCGAAATGAACAGCGGAACGCGCACAACAGCGCCGGTTGCTAGAGTTGCAGGCTTACCGCCAGTTCCTTGAGTATCACCCTTTAGACCAGGGTCAGTTTCAGTAACTTCAATCTCAACGAAGTTAGGTGGCGTAACGACGATCGGGTTACCGTTCCACAGCGTGATCATGCAAGTGTCGTTTTCTACTAGCCATTTCGCATTGTCGCCAACCGCTTTCACTTCAGCTGCAATTTGCTCGAAAGACTCACTGTTCATAAAGTGGTAGAATTCGCCATCGTTGTACAGGTAATCAAGATCGATATCCATAACGTCAGCAGTTTCAACCGACTCACCTGACTTAAAGGTTTTCTCTAACACTTTACCTGAAAGCAATTTACGGATTTTGACACGGTTGAATGCTTGACCTTTGCCCGGTTTCACTAACTCATTTTCGAGAATGACACACGGCTCTTTATCAAGCATAAGTTTGAGACCGCCTTTAAATTCATTGGTGCTAACAGTAGCCATTTTTTCCTCTTACCATATTTCGAGTTCAAATTAATGTCGCATATCATAACCCGAATTTCCCCAACTGTTGAGCAAAACTGGCTCAAACAACTAGCGAATGCGATCTCAGACCCTGCAAAACTGCTCGCACAACTAGAGATTGATGCTTCAGAGTGGGAAGCTGGCTTTGAGGCGAAAGCGTTATTTGCGCAGCGAGTTCCACTGAGTTTTGTCAATAGAATGGAAAAAGGCAACCCTCACGACCCGTTACTTCGTCAAGTATTACCACTTAATGAAGAGTTTGGTATCCATGACGGGTATTCCGCGGATCCGTTGGAAGAACAGAACAACGCGATTCCCGGATTACTGCACAAGTATAGAAATCGTGCGTTATTCATCTTAAAAGGCGGATGTGCGATTAACTGTCGTTACTGTTTTAGACGCCACTTTCCCTATGAGGATAACAAAGGAAGCAAATCGGTTTGGCAACAAGGGCTCGATTACTTACACGCCCATTCAGAGATCAATGAAGTCATTTTATCTGGTGGCGATCCGCTGATGGCAAAAGATCATGAGCTTGAATGGTTGATTAAACAGATTGAAGCCATTCCTCACATTACACGCCTGCGCATTCATACACGCCTGCCTGTCGTGATCCCGGCTCGTATCACTCAAGAACTGCTTAAATTGCTAGGGCATTCGCGATTGCAGGTCATCTTAGTGACTCACATTAATCACGCCAATGAAATCGACGCTGCACTGACAGAAGCGATGACGCAACTCAAACGCCATCATGTCACGCTGCTCAACCAGAGCGTATTGCTAAAAGGGGTGAATGATTCCGTCGAAGCACAAGTTTCTCTAAGCAATCACCTCTTTGATGCAGGTATTTTGCCTTATTACCTGCATGTCTTGGATAAAGTCCAAGGTGCGGCGCACTTCTATGTCTCAGACGAACGGGCCAAAAAAATCATGGCCGCATTGATTGAACAAGTTTCTGGGTATCTGGTTCCGACTCTCACCCGAGAAATAGGTGGTCGACAAAGCAAAACACCATTGGATTTACATCTTGAGTAGTCCTTATCGTTAAGATAAAAAAATCGATTAGTTACAATAAAAGACTCTGGGCATAATACGATTTTTGCGAGGTACTTATGCTCAACCAATTACACCCCTTCTTCGATATCGCCCCTTTTTCATGGGTGGCATTAGGCTGTTGTGCGATCAATGGTCTCATGATTGGCATTGAAAGGCAGACTCGTGGCAAACCAGTGGGAATAAGAACCTCGATCTTAATCATTTCTGGTACCTACCTTTTTATCTCGATGGCTATCTCACTGTCACCAAATTCACTCGATCAAGCGAGGGTGTTAGGGCAAATCATTACGGGTGTCGGCTTTTTAGGTGCAGGGGTCATGATGACGTTAGAAGGGAAAATTCATGGCGTCACTTCGGCGGCGATTATTTGGGTGCTTGCGGCCCTCGGGGTAATGATAGGGCTGGGTTACTACAGCCAATCACTCATTATCACCACGCTCACATTGAGTGTTCTATTGGGGGTTGATAAAGCCGAGCATCATTTCAAAGCTCTGCGGCGTGGTGTCCATGACCAATTGAAGAAACGAACCAAGAAAAAGCTGCCTAATGTATGACTCACTGGTCGCTCGAACGAGTTAAATTCACCAATGAGCTGAATATTCAAATAAGCTGAGTATTCCGATGAACTAGACCGTAGATGAGCGAGCTTATAAGTTAAGCGGTAGAAAAACAAAAAAGCCAGAAGAGCGATCTTCTGGCTTTTTAACACCGACAAACCATGCCAATGTAACGTCAATTTTTCATTGACTGAAAATTAAAACAACTCTTCTGCAACTTTGAATAGATCGTTGCGAACCGGACGTTTCATATTTTCAATCGCATCGATAATGTCGTGGTGTATCAGCTCTTCTTTCTGGATACCAACACAACGACCACCATGACCTTCCATCAGAAGGTGAACAGCGTAGTTGCCCATACGAGATGCAAGAACACGGTCAAATGCAGTAGGACGACCACCACGTTGAATATGGCCAAGTACCGTTGCACGAGTTTCTCGGCCGGTTGCTTCTTCAATTTGCTGAGCAAGATCGTTGGCATCCATCATAAGCTCAGTCAGTGCAATGATCGCGTGCTTCTTACCTTTCGCAATACCGTCTTTAATATTCGCGATCAACTGCTCTTTATTAAGGCCGGTTTCTGGTGTGATTATGTACTCACAGCCACCTGCAATTGCCGACATAAGAGTCAAGTCACCACAGTGACGACCCATGATTTCAACGATCGAAATACGTTGGTGAGAAGACGAGGTATCGCGAAGACGGTCAATCGCATCAATGACGGTATTCAATGCAGTTAGGTAACCAATTGTGTAGTCTGTACCTGCGATATCGTTATCAATCGTGCCTGGTAAACCGATGCATGGGTAGCCCATTTCAGTGAGCTTCTTAGCCCCCATATAAGAACCATCACCACCAACAACGACTAATGCTTCAATGCCGTGTTTCTTGAGGTTCTCAATGCCTTTTTGACGAACTTCTACATTCTTAAACTCAGGAAAGCGAGCAGAGCCTAGGAAAGTACCACCACGGTTGATAACATCTGAAACACTAGAGCGATCAAGTTTTTCAATACGATCTTCAACAAGACCTTGATAGCCATCGTAAATCCCGTACACCTCAATACCAGCCGACAATGCTGTACGCACTACGCCTCGCACGGCTGCGTTCATACCAGGTGCGTCTCCGCCACTTGTTAAAACACCGATCTTCTTAATCATGCTCACCCTCGAATATTTTGGGAATTAAACTTCAATTTAATACCGATGACGCAATACCGCCACCCGTGAAATCCTTTTAAACTGCGCTGTATGGTACCTTTACCAAAAAGTAATACTACTTTTATTTGTACCGATTTACGTAAGTTTACTACTTATGTAATAGTATTACAGTTTTCGCCAATCACTTTGTTGATTCATATCAGAATCAGACTTTTCTTTTATTGCTCAAAAGATAGCGAATAATTCTGAGCTTGTCTTGCTCATTTGATGAAAGTGATTTGCCTATTGCCTGGCTACCAATCGCTCTCTAATTGCGCTTTTTCACTATTGATGACGGCCGATAAAGGATCTTGGTGAATCAAGACATCCGCACCAGGGAATGCTTCGATCAATCGATCTTCCACTTTGTCTGCGATTCTATGAGCTTCAATTAGGATCATATTGTCATCAAGCTCTAGGTGCAGTTGAATAAAGCGCGTTGGACCGGCCATTCGCGTTCTTAACTGGTGCACACCCAGGACACCTTCAATCTCAAGACAATGGGCTCGTATCTGCTCGAGTTCTTCATCGGGTAATTTACGATCCAATAATGTTTGAATCGCCTCTGTTACCATCTTAAAGGCGCTATACAAAATGAAAATGCCAATTCCAATAGCGAATACCGCATCAGCTTGGGTCACTCCAAACCAACTGAGCCCAAGAGCGATCATAATCGCACCATTCATATACAGATCGGTTTGATAATGCAAAGAATCAGCGGCAATGGCTTGGCTACCCGTTTTTCTAACTACATGCTTTTGAAAAGCAACCAGAGCAAAAGTGACCACCATGGCAAAGAAACTGACGTAAACCCCCAGCTCGGGTGAATTTAACTCGTGTGGGCGGAAGAAACGATCGATGCCATTAAGAATGAGAAAACAGGCGGATCCCGAAATGAACATTGCCTGAGCCAAGGCCGCTAAAGATTCCGCCTTGCCATGCCCAAATGTATGCTCTTTATCTGCAGGTTGCAGTGCATAGCGAATCACCATCAAGTTAACGACAGACGCTGAAATATCCAATAATGAATCGATCAGCGACGCAAGCAAGCTCACCGATCCAGTTAACCACCAAGCAACGATTTTGACGATCATCAATAGTGTTGCCACAGCAGTTGCTGTCCATGCGGCCATGGTCACTAAACGAGCATATTCTTGTTTCATACAACATCAATGTTTTGAAAATTCTGTGTTCAGTATAACGTGTCATGCTGAAAAATATCAAAAAAAGGCAGCGATATCCGCTGCCTTTTGAGAATCAATAGATTGGATTGATTACGAGTTTTTCATTTTCTTTTGCATCTTGTCGCTGCATTTTTGCATACGCTCTTGCTGAAGTTCGACAAATTGCGATTTCTGTTCATCGGTTAACAGACTCAACATTTTGTGTTGATCTTTAAGCTTATTCACTCGGCGTTCCGTTTGTTTTTCAACCATCTCACTCGCTAATGCGTTAGCAGCATCTTCATCAAACGTGTCCGCTAAAACCAATGCCTGAACTTGCTTTTGATGCGCTTGCATTAATGCACGTTTTTCTTCTGAACCTGCTTGACGCTGTGCTTTTTTATCACCTTTCGTGGTTTCGCGTAGCGCTTGCATTTGCGACTTTTGCTCTTCAGTCAAATCCAACTGACGCATGATACCTCGGTCAAAACCACCAGAACATTTACCTTCTCCACCTTGATTGTGGGATTTACCGCCAAACGCATACGCACTCGCCGTAGCAAACATCAATGGGAAGACTGCCGCTGCCAATACTAATTTCTTTGTTGTGTTCATAATCGTACCCTCTGTCGTTATTAATGGACGCTGCGGTTATTCATGAATGCCATCAACACAGCGCATGAGTTTAGAATACGACACTGGATGTAAATCAACGTTTAGCCAGCGTAAAGGTTCGTAAAGAAGCAAAATTAAACTCTTCGTCGGTTCTATTTCGCAGTAGTATAAAGAAGAAGAATTATTTAAAGAGGAAACGCATTCATGGCACACATCCTACTGATTGACGATGACACTGAACTTACTGGCTTACTCAAGGAAGTATTAAGCTATGAGGGTTTTACGGTGACAGAAACCAACGACGGAGAATCAGGGCTTGCCGCCATTAATGATCAAATCGACCTCATTTTACTGGACGTGATGATGCCTAAGCTCAATGGCATGGACACATTGAAAAAGCTACGGGAACACTGGACGACGCCAGTGTTAATGCTGACGGCAAAAGGAGAAGAGATTGATCGCGTCATTGGCTTAGAACTTGGCGCGGATGACTATCTCCCTAAACCTTTTAGTGATCGCGAATTGCTCGCAAGAATGAAAGCTATTTTGCGTCGAACACAAACACAGGCACTAACCGCGCCCAAAGTCAGCGACTGCATCGAATATTGCGATATTAAAGTTTACCCTGGCAAGCAAGAAGCTTACTGCCAAGAACAACTTATCGACCTCACCACAACGGAATTTTCATTGCTCAGCCATTTTATTCAACATCCCGGTGTCACACTGACGAAGGAAATATTGAGCCTGGATGTCCTTGGCAAACGGCTTTCGCCATTCGATAGAGCCATTGATATGCACGTTTCCAATTTACGCAAAAAATTGCCAGAGACTCATTCTGGTAGACCTCGCATCAAAACCCTTAGAGGGCGGGGCTACTTAATGGTCGAGGAGGATTAATGCGTTTACCCAAAATCACCAGTTTATACGGTCGTATATTTGCCATTTTTTGGTTCACCATGTTGCTCGTGTTACTCGCAGTGCTCTCTTTGCCGCATCTTGATCCGCGCAAAGCCCGTGACATACCGCAAGATCATTTTAATAAACTGGAGCAAATAAAGCAGAACATCGAAACTCGGTATAAAAATGAGACCAATTTAAGCAAGATCCTTTTTAATCTTGACGATCAACGACGATCACCTCGTTTTTCGCAGCCGCGTATATTTATCTCTGATCTTGAAGGTAATGTGTTAACCACTAAAAATCATCATGACTCCAAAATCAGAGCATTAAGAAACTTTGTCACCAGTATTGATTCCGTCGAGACACCAAAACAAAAACTGTATGGCCAACATATGATCGCTGGACCTCTGCCTATCCGCTTAGCAAATCGTGACCTATTTCTTTATGTCGGTATTAAGTGGAATCAACCACCACCGTTCGTATTGCGTTTATTTGATAAACCCTTTCAACTGCTATTTGCCGTCATGCTTGTCAGCACTCCCCTTTTGCTTTGGTTGGCATGGGCACTGAGTCAGCCCGCTCGAAAATTAGAAAGAGCAGCCAGACGTGTCGCCAATGGGGAGTTTGTTGTCGACCCTGATCTTGAAAAAGGCACCTCAGAGTTTCGCCAAGCGGGAGCAAGCTTTAATCAGATGGTCGAAGCGGTAAATAGCATGCTCTCAGGCCAGCAACGATTACTGTCTGACATATCGCACGAACTTCGTTCCCCTCTCACTCGATTGCGCATGGCCAATGCATTGGCGACAAGGAAACAAGGCGAGAGCTCAGAACTGAGTAGGATTGATACTGAAGCACAACGACTCGAGCAAATGATCGCCGAGCTTTTAGAACTGTCTCGCATGCAAGCGGATAGCCATTTAATACGAGAAGAGCAGCCCCTCAGTAGCCTGTGGGAAGAGCTTCTCAACGATGCACAGTTCGAAGCTGAACAAATGGGTAAATCCTTATCATTAGGGCCCATACCCAATCGAACCATTAGTGGAAACCCGAAACTACTAATGAGCGCGGTGGAAAATATCACCCGTAACGCCATTTATTACGGTAAAGACCATGCTCAAGTGTCCATGACGGCAAACCGCGATTCGTTGAGCATTGTGGTGGAGGATAATGGGAATGGTGTCCCTGAAAATGAAATGAGTGAGATCTTTCGGCCATTTTACCGAGTATCTACAGCTCGAGACAGAAATTCTGGAGGAGCGGGCCTAGGCCTAGCTATTACTGAAAGTGCGATACGACAACACAGTGGAACCATCACCGCTAACCAAAGTGAACTAGGCGGTTTAAAAATTTGTATTCAATTGCCCCTCACTCAATAAGCACAGATACCATGGATAAAACGAAAAAGCGCTCAAACAAATGTGACTGGTCACGCTATCTGACTTGGCGTAGGCCAATCACCACCTTATACTCGATGGCTAAACTTCCAATACAGATACATTCAGCATGTTTGATATAGCGCTTTTTGAGCCAGAAATTGCCCCTAATACAGGGAACATCATCCGTTTAAGTGCAAACTGTGGTGCGAACTTACACCTCATTGAACCTCTCGGATTTGACCTCGATGAGAAAAAAGTTCGCCGAGCAGGGCTGGACTATCATGATCTTGCACGCGTCAAACGCCACAAAGACTACGATGCTTTTCTAGCCTATTTAGAAAGCGAACGTCACGGTCAGTACCGTATTTTTGCGTGTACGACAAAAACGACAGGCCACCATGTTGATGCTGCGTTTACTCAAGGTGATGTTTTACTCTTTGGACCTGAAACCCGCGGCCTTCCCGCCGAAGTCATCGAAAGCTTGCCGATGGAGCAGCGTCTTCGAATTCCAATGATGCCCGATGCGAGAAGTTTGAATCTATCAAATGCTGTGGCAATTATCGCGTTTGAAGCGTGGCGACAGATGGGCTTTGATGGCGCTGTATAATTTCTAACAGCACAAAGTAAAATTACTTACAAAAATCACAAAGGCAGCTCTTTAGCTGCCTTTGGTTATTGTTGAATATTAAAAACTACTAATTCAGTCTGTTTTTATCTTGATCATCTTTTTTTTCATACTCACCCTCAAACGTACTGCCATTCGAATCAGAGTTAAATGGATCGCGATGAAAAGGGTCTTGTTCGAATGGATTTTGCCCAAATGAGTGAGCACCAAAACCCGCCCCGCCAACGGATTTCACCACCATTTTACTCATCAGATACTTAGCAATGATACCTCTAGGTGCCGGTAGCAACACGAGCATACCAAAAGCGTCCGTCATGAATCCTGGCGTTAATAACAGTACGCCAGCAACCGCCAGCATTACACCTTCAAAAATTTCCTGAGCAGGTAACTCGCCTTGATTTAATCGGCCCTGTACCGTTCTTAATGTTTGTAAGCCCTGGCTACGTACCAGTGAGGCACCAACGAAAGCAGTAATGAGCACCAAACCGATAGTCGTCCATAAACCAAGCAGATCTCCGACTTGGATAAACAACGCAATCTCAATGATCGGCACAAAAATAAATAATAATAGTAAGATCGGAAACACACGCACTCCTTGGTTGAATTCAGTGTACGCGCAAAAGCCTCATTAGCTCAAATTAATCCTGTAAAAATCTGTTTTAATCCCTATTTACACTCCGACCGCACGTCATTCTATGTCCCGTTTATTTGCCCTAGATCATCAATCATTTGAATCATGGTTATCACCATTCAAATATTCATAAAAAGGTGATCCAGTTACTATTTTTATGTATCTAGTTCAGTATGATGTGCTACAGATGTTAGGGAAGATTTCCTAACCCACAATTCTGAAGAAGGGATTCTTAATACGCAGAGTTGGGGAATATTTTATTACTCTCAATAATAATTCTCTAAGGATCCCGTTATGGCTACTCTACCTAGTACGTCAAAAGCCGTTAATCAAGCCACTCGAATCGAAGAAGATCTTCTAGGTCAGCGTCACGTCCCTGCTGATGCGTACTATGGCATTCACACTCTGCGCGCAATTGAAAATTTCAACATCTCAAATTCTACAATCTCCGATGTGCCTGAATTTATTCGCGGCATGGTCATGACGAAAAAAGCGGCGGCATTGGCCAACAACGAACTGGGCGTATTACCAAAAGATGTCGCTCGTCATATTATTCAAGCGTGTGACGTCATCCTAGACACTGGCAAGTGCATGGATCAGTTCCCATCGGATGTTTTTCAAGGCGGTGCAGGTACTTCGGTGAACATGAACACCAACGAAGTCATCGCAAATGTCGCATTAGAATTGATGGGCAAAGAAAAAGGCCAATACGAGTTCATTAACCCAAATGACCATGTGAATAAAAGCCAATCCACCAACTGCGCCTACCCAACGGGTTTCCGTATTTCGGTATTTAATAGCGTTCACAAACTGATTGATGCCATTGAATACTTAAAAGGTGCCTTTGATTTAAAAAGCAAAGAATTTGAAAGCATCTTGAAAATGGGTCGAACTCAACTTCAAGACGCGGTACCAATGACTGTAGGGCAAGAATTCCACGCCTGGTCTGTGACCTTGAATGAAGAGATTCGTGCTCTCGAATACACATCAAAACTATTACTTGAAGTGAACCTTGGCGCGACCGCTATAGGTACTGGCCTTAATGCTGTTGAAGGCTACCAAGAGCTTGCGGTTAAACATTTAGCCGCAGTAACAGGCCACGAATGCGTACAAGCGGAAGACTTGATTGAAGCCACGTCTGACTGTGGCGCTTATGTAATGACACACGGTGCACTTAAGCGTCTTGCGGTAAAACTGTCTAAGATTTGTAATGACCTTCGCTTACTTTCCTCTGGCCCACGTACTGGCCTGAATGAATTAAACCTTCCAGAACTTCAGGCTGGCTCCTCCATCATGCCAGCCAAAGTGAACCCAGTGGTACCGGAAGTCGTCAACCAAGTCTGTTTTAAAGTGCTAGGTAACGACAACACCATCTCGTTTGCGGCAGAAGGCGGGCAACTACAATTGAATGTCATGGAACCGGTTATCGCCCAAAGCATGTTTGAGTCACTTGATATCCTAACCAATGCGTGTGTGAACCTTCGTGATAAGTGTATCGACGGCATCACAGTGAACAAAGAAGTGTGTGAAGGATACGTGTTTAACTCCATTGGTATCGTGACCTACTTAAACCCATACATTGGTCACCACGAAGGTGATATCGTCGGTAAAATTTGTGCCGAAACCGGTAAAAGTGTACGCGAAGTGGTTCTAGAGCGCGGGTTATTAACCGAAGAAGAGCTCGATGATATCTTCTCAACAGAAAACCTCATGCGACCTCAATATAAAGGTAAGCGATACGAGTAAACCAATGATGGCCCCAAACGGGGCCTTTTTGTCTTTTTATATAATGAGCTTTAACTCTTATACATTTGCTTTTACTTGATACAAAAAATATCCATTTGAGTGGCCTAGGCTTCAATACTGAACTGTCGGCCACTGAACATAAAAATATAAAGAGGTCACATTATGATCGCGGTTGAACTATTCGTTGTTTTATTCTTTATCTTTATCGGGGCCCGAATCGGCGGGATCGGTATTGGTTTTGCGGGGGGTGCGGGTGTTATTGCACTCTCCTTGATATTAGGCGTACCAACCAGTCAGAGTTTTATACCCGTTGATGTTATTTTGATCATCATGTCGGTGATCACGGCCATTGCCGCGATGCAAGTAGCAGGGGGAATGGACTGGTTGGTTCAAATCGCTGAGAACTTTCTTAGAAAGCACCCAGAACGCATTACGTTTTACGCACCGATTGTGACGTTTTTTATGACACTACTAGCAGGAACAGGACACACGGCGTTCTCCACCTTACCTGTCATCGCTGAAGTGGCCAAAGGACAAGGCGTTCGTCCTTCACGACCACTGTCTATCGCTGTTGTTGCATCACAAATTGCGATTACCGCATCGCCAATTTCAGCAGCCGTTGTCGCCTTTGCCGCTATGCTGGCTCCATTTGGTGTCGATTATCTGACCCTGCTTGCTGTCTGTATCCCAACCACGTTCATTGCTTGTATGGTCGGCGCATTTGTTTCGAACTTCATGGGCTGTGAACTCAAAGATGATCCTATCTACCAAGAGCGTCTTGCAAAAGGACTAATTAAGCTATCAAACAACGAGAAACGAGAAATTTTACCCACAGCAAAACGTGCTACCTACATTTTCCTTGGAGCGATACTCTTTGTGGTTTGCTACGCGGCGGCCATTTCAAGCTCAATTGGCTTGATTGAAAACCCGGCTCTAGGCCGAAACGAAGCGATCATGAGTGTGATGCTTGCTGCTGCCGCTGCCATCGTGATGTTCACTAAAATTGACGCATCTAAGATCCCTGCTGCTGCCACGTTTCGTTCAGGTATGACTGCGTGTGTGTGCGTATTAGGTGTTGCATGGCTTGGATCAACGTTTGTTAATGCCCATGTTGACGGTATTAAAGATGTCGCAGGTGCGTTACTGGCCGATTACCCGTGGATGCTCGCTCTGGTTTTATTCTTTGCTTCAATGCTGCTTTATTCTCAAGGTGCGACCACAGATCGGAAGAGCGGTT
>NZ_JBNGCJ010000060.1:0-509 GCF_049974785.1 Vibrio genomosp. F10 str. 9ZD137 | reverse complement strand
GCTCTTCCGATCTTATTGCTGCGACTGTAGGTTGCATCATTGGTATCCTTGCCGGCATGACCAAAGGTCTATTATCAAGTACTCTCAATCATTTGCTTGATACGATTATGTCGATCCCTTCTTTATTGCTGGCCATTATTTTTGTCGCCTTTCTCGGTTTCGGTGAGTTCAATATTCTTTTGGCGATTTGTCTTGCTCTGATTCCACGCTTCATCCGTTCTGTTTATATCGCCGTTCACAATGAGATTGAAAAAGACTACATTATGGCCGCTCGCTTAGATGGCGCGAATGACTTTTACCTCCTGTGGAGCTCTATTTTACCTAACATTCTGATCGTCATCGCCACTGAGATGACCTACGCGTTGTCGATTGCAATTTTAGATATATCCGCACTTGGATTCCTCGGATTAGGTGCGCAGGCACCCAGCTCTGAGTGGGGCGCCATTTTAGGTGATTCGGTTGAACTGATTTATCTCGCGCCTTGGACGGTGACACTTCCAGGACTGGCC
>NZ_JBNGCJ010000059.1:0-742 GCF_049974785.1 Vibrio genomosp. F10 str. 9ZD137 | reverse complement strand
GGCAGAGCCAGCACCGACCCCCGCATCAATAATCATTTTCCCAAGAGCCTTGGCATTCAGAACACCAGATGCATTGATCTTACTATTCTTGACAAAAGCAGCAACAGAGACAGCATCACCAGATGTGCCGATTTCATTATTCGCTACCGATGCGCCAATAGATAAACCAGCGCCACCACTAGACCCACCTGCCCCCGTCACGGCAACAGAAGCCACCGTTGCGGTAATGGTAGACGTGTTTTTCGCATCAATGTCTATCAATCCGACATTCAAAATATCCATGCCTTCAAGATACGCATGAGTATCACCCATTATCGAATTGGTCGATTCGGCGCCAGCTCCGCTTAGAGCGATCCCCCCACCCGAACCGACTGCAATACCCACCGAAGCAGCAACCGACGTGGTCGTAATAGTATTGTGTGTCGTTGAATTGATGTCTAATGTTCCGCTACCTAACTCCAGTTTGGTATTTTTGGCGTAAGCACGAGTATTGCTGTTGACGGTATTTCTCGCTAGCGCCACCCCTATGGTGCCCGCAATACCACCGCCTGAACCAAATCCTGCTGCGATTGAGGCCGCCCCAGCATCAGCCATAATCTTGGACGTGTTTTCTGCCGTAATCGTTAGCGATTGGCCGTCAATTTGGTAGTTTGTGTCCGCTGAATTGTCGATGTAACTATTAACAGAGGTATAAACATCATTGGTCGAACTGACACCGCTTCCTGACGCTGCAATGCCGCCG
>NZ_JBNGCJ010000058.1:0-1789 GCF_049974785.1 Vibrio genomosp. F10 str. 9ZD137 | reverse complement strand
CAGTATCAATACCCAACAAGTGCTACCCGAAAGGTTCGGCTAAATCACTTCTTAACAATCCAATCTTATCAATCGGCAGATTTGCTGCTCACCCTGAATCCAAAACATTTCATAATGAGCAAAGAGGCCACTGACGATATACCAACAGATGAGAAGGCCGACCAATAAAGCAAACGCAAAACCCAAGGAGAAAATATTCAACTGGGGCGCCGCACGAGTCATCACACCAAACGATAAATTGATGGTCAGCAAGGCGATAATGCCTGAGAGTGCCATGCTTAACGACACTTTAAACATGATACTTAACCATAGTGCAATTTCTCGATAATCGACGGTAGTGAGCGAACCCGAACCAATCGGCAAGCTTTTAAAACTAAACACCACCAGCTGGATCATTTTTAAATGACCGTCGGTTGAGAGGAAAAACATCGTTGCTAAAAACATGAATAACTGACCCAACAATGGGGTGCTTTGTCCGTTCGCGGGATCAACCATAGAAGCAAAACCCAAACTCGATTGCATACCCAATATCTGCCCGAGAATAATAAAGGTTTGGATCATAAACTGAGTAATGGTGCCCATCGCCACACCGATAATCACTTGCTCAAGCACGACGAGAAAACCTTGAAGCGAGAATAATTCAATTTCAGTAGGAACTTCAGGTATGGCTGGAGATACAGCGAAGGTGATCGCCAAACCTAGGTATAAACGAACGCGAGTAGGGACAAACCGAGCCCCAGTCACCGACATCACCATCAACATGGCTGCAATGCGGGTGTAAGGCCAAAAGTAGTTGGCAATAAATTCTAAGACCGTGCTGGTTGGATACTCCATAACAGGGCCTTAATAGAGGATCTGAGGCAGTCGTTCAATGATGCTAAAAAAGTATTCCATCATCGATTGCATCATCCAATGCCCAAACAACATCAGGGCAAGTAGCGTAACAATAAGACGAGGCAGAAAGCTCAATGTCTGTTCATTGATCGAGGTGGCAGCTTGAAACACCGCCACAACCAAACCAACCAATAAGCTTGGAATGATGATGGCACACACCAACATCAATACCATCCAGAGAGCATCTCTAAATATTTCAACAAACAGCTCAGGAGTCATTGTTATCTCCCGTCACACGACAAAACTACCGGCTAACGTGGACAGTATTAAATTCCACCCGTCAACCAGTACAAAAAGCATGAGCTTAAATGGCAGCGATACAATCATGGGAGAAAGCATCATCATACCCATTGCCATCAAAATAGACGCCACCACCAAATCAATAATTAAAAACGGCAAAAACAGCATGAAGCCGATCTGGAACGCGGTTTTTAACTCAGATGTAATAAAGGCGGGGATTAATACCGCCATTGACACTTCTTCAGGGCTCTGGGCGTCGGAACCTGCAATATTAACAAAGGTCTCCAGATCTTTAACCCGCGTTTGCTTAAGCATGAATGTTTTTAAGGGCTCTTGAGCGATGCTAAATGCGTCTTTGGCAAGAATTTGCTCACTTAAATATGGCTGAACCGCGTTTTCGTTAATCTCATTGATCACCGGCGACATGATGAAGAAGGTCAAAAAGATAGCGATACCGATGATCACTTGATTCGATGGCGTTTGTTGCAAACCCATTGCCTGCCGAAGAATCGACATGACCACCACAATACGTGTGAAAGAGGTCATTAAAATAACCATCGCAGGCAAAAAGCCCAGCATGGTCATCAACGCGAGTATTTGCAGGTTTAAGGAGTAATCTTCACCACCATTCGGGTTCGAGATCGGAAGAGCGGTT
>NZ_JBNGCJ010000057.1:0-1645 GCF_049974785.1 Vibrio genomosp. F10 str. 9ZD137 | reverse complement strand
ACCGCTCTTCCGATCTGACCAAATCGTTGTTGGTAATGGTAATTACGTGATTTATGGCGGTGATGGGGATGACACCATCACCATTACTGGAAGTGGAAATAACACGGTTCATGGTGAAGCTGGTGATGATGTTATTTCAACGGGAATCGGAAATGACACCATTTATGGCGGTCGAGGCGACGATAGAATCACCACTTTAGGTGGCACTAACACCTTATATGGTGAATCTGGTGATGACATTATTATTGCCGGTCTTGGGTCTGACACGATTTATGGTGGTATGGGTGATGATCGTATTCTCGCAGATGGCGGCACGATTGATCTTAACTCCATGGTATCGAGCAATAGTTCCGGTGGAACGGACACGATTAGAGGTGGTGATGGTGATGATCTCATTATCGCTGGATCGGGCAAGGACACTGTTTTCGGCGAGCACGGTAACGACACCATTGTTGCTGATCTTGGTGAAATAGGCTTTGGTGCGTCGAATATTACCTTTGCAGAAGCAACGGGTAATGTAGGTGGTGATGACAGCATCGATGGTGGTTTTGGACAAGATATTGTTCTAGGTGGTGCAGGCTCAGATACCATTAAAGGTGGGGATGGGCTTGATGTTTTAATTGGTGACAATGGCTACGTAGATGGCGCAGATGGCGGAAAAACACTGGGTGAGTTTATTGCGCAAGCCAATGAATTCACGGGCAGTGTATCCAATACTAGCGACAACATAATGGGTGGTGCTGGTCGCGATATTATTCTAGGTGGAGCTGGTGCAGATACTCTCAATGGCGGCGAAGGCAGTGATGTCATTTTAGGTGACCATGGTGAAGTGATACGTCAAACGACATTCAGTGCTGCTTATACATCGATCAAATCAGTGCATAGCAACCAGGATGGCGACGATATTATTATTGCCGCTGGTGGCAGTAATACTGTGATTGGCGGGTCCGGTTCGGACACCATCACTGCCTCTCCTCAACAAGGCGTCGTCGGTAATAATATTCTTGTTGGAGATCATGCCAATATTCAACCTGCAGGTACGACCGTCGGTATTAATCCAGCTCCAGATATTGTATCAACATACGTTGATAAGGGCGGAAATGACATCATTAAAGGTGAATCGGCTATCGATATTATTATTGGTGGTGCAGGAAATGATGTACTTGAATCCGGTGCAGGAAATGACCTAATAATTGGTGATGTAGGTTCTGTAACTCGCGATGAGACCTTATATGTTCTTGAAGCCAGTTCACTAAATACATCGATTGCAGGTAACGACAACATCACAGCTTCTGCGGGTAACAATCTTGTTATTGGCGGCTTAGGTGAGGATGAGGTTATAACTGGCAACGGTCAAGATGTGGTTATTGGTGATTTAGGTGTGATTACCGGAGCAACTGTTGATCGTAACGGTGTTAAATTTTCTTCGAAAGAATCTTCGTTTGGTGGTGACGACACAATTAATACCGGCAGTGGCTCAGATGTGGTTATCGCCGGGAACGGTGATGATGTTATACAGACTGGATCAGGAACAGATATCGTGCTTGGTGATAACGGTGACGTTATCGGAGAAGCCCAGTTCACTTATGACACAGATTTAGATGCACAGATAGTAGAAAATTGGCACTTTGTTGAGGTGAATTCT
>NZ_JBNGCJ010000056.1:0-1535 GCF_049974785.1 Vibrio genomosp. F10 str. 9ZD137 | reverse complement strand
CTTTTGCGGTGACCCACTCGCCATCAATGTATGGCTGAATAGGATCCTTGGCGAAGTCGTGCACGGTATCTTCATTTTTTTGTGGCACCATATCAATATGAGCCTGGAGAACAACACCTTTTCTGTTTTCCATTCCTGGTGTGGCTGGTTTTTTGATAAAGACATTCCCCGTCGGATCTCTGCGAACATCAAGACCTTCTGCTTTTGCCCAGCTAATGATGTACTGAGCCAGCTCTTCTTCATGCTTAGAAGGGTGGGGAATAGAACAGATTTTATCGAAAAACTGCCAAATTGAAGCGGGTGATAAACGACTAATTTCAGAATGAAACTCAGGCATGGTTAACTCCTTTATGTTGTTTGGTTGAGATTTAAATAGGGTTTAATGCAAGGAAGTAGACTATTTGACTATCTATTGTCCTGCTTAAAATCTCGTGTACTCAGCATACCATTACCTTAGGTCAGCGAGTAGCCTAAGTGACCAACAGCCTTAATGGATTATGGAATTGGCGGGTGCTATTGGATTGTTAAGTGAAACAACACACCTAACTTTCAAGCTGTCATTCAGTTTGAATGGTATTTTTTTGTAATTAAATTACGCAATATGGGTCTTTTATGGATTTTTTGTGATTTAAATCACTTTTTAGTTGTAATATAATTTCTTGGTGGTATATTAATACTCAACTTCAGAAAGAAGAACAAATGCTCAAAGGATGAGTCCGTTAATCGCCTCCATGGAACTGAGAATCAAATGGTATTTAATTGATTTTAAGGTGATAGTTATGAAAAGTTTACCAACTACAACGTTCTGGACTAACAGCAATGTTTACACTAGCGACTTTGTATACCCAATCAGTTTTGGTTATTAATCACCAAAACTATGAGTAGCCACTAACGGGATACTCGACACGTTTTACCCCTATATATTGGAATTTTTTTACAGCTTAATGGCTGAGATGATTCAACCGCCACTCAATTTGAGTGGCGTTTTTTTTATCTGAACAATAGTCACTGTCTTAGGTTTAATCGATAACGCTGGGTTTTAATATTTAAAACATTTCTTTAACCTCTATGCCATCATAATCAATCCCTTCCTTTGGTTTTTTCCTCAAAATACTTTGAAAGTTTAGAACATGGTCTAAAAAATCACCATTGCCACTATTTTACTCTATTTACTTAAGTGTCTTATTTTTATGGTTTTTATGCTTATTCTGTTGACATGGGTTGTTGCTCAATGGCCATGCCGATACGTAAATATTCATTAGAGTCATAATTCTATCTGGAATTTGTTATTTGATAACTCTATAATTTACGCCAATCGATTACGCAACCGTTTACTTTTCACCCTTATAGGACCCGATCATGCTCGAAAGGCTATTTAAACTCAGTGAACACGGTACGAACGTGAAGACTGAGATCATTGCAGGTGTTACGACATTCCTAACGATGGCTTACATTATTTTTGTTAACCCAGCAATGCTCGCTGATGCAGGAATGGATCATGGCGCCGTATTTGTCGCGACATGTCTTGCCGCTGC
>NZ_JBNGCJ010000055.1:0-666 GCF_049974785.1 Vibrio genomosp. F10 str. 9ZD137 | reverse complement strand
TCACACCTTAATTGGGCGTTATGTTTTTCTTTTATTAAGGTGTTTCGAGGAGTATTGATATGAAACCGCCGAAAGGTATGAAATCAGTCTTGTGCGACAATAAGCTAGTGGGTTATGTCGAGGATGTAGGCGACCCTAAAGCTGCTGCAAAACTAGCTCATGATCTACTCAAGTCAAAGGGGTTGTTACGCGAAGTTTCAAAAGCAGAGTCTATATTTAAGCAGGCTCAATCATTCGCGAATACTTCTGCTTACCTGTATGAGAAGGACTTGAAGTCATTACCTAGAAATCCCCAAAGTATTACGCCATTTGTTGTTAATGCTGCTTTCAGCGCAGAGATGTACTTAAAATGTTTGTTAGAAATTCATGGCTTAGTTAAGAAGTCTCATGTTCTAACAGAATTATTTAAAGCCGTACCTAACAAAGTAAAAGACAAAATTAATAAAACCTGTAAAAAGCTTGAATCTCAGTATCAGGTTGAGCAAGGTACTCTTTTTAAAGATCATTTAATGAATATGAATAATGCTTTCATAAACTGGCGGTATCTTTATGAAAAAGAGACCGAACATATTAATATTCCACAAGTTATTTTGGTTTTGCAGGTACTGCATGAAGTATCTGCTATTGAACGTGGTCTAAAAACATAACAATAAATTTAAGAGTGAT
>NZ_JBNGCJ010000054.1:0-817 GCF_049974785.1 Vibrio genomosp. F10 str. 9ZD137 | reverse complement strand
AACCGCTCTTCCGATCTTTGATAGACGCTGGATCTGGCCCTATTTTACGCTGGAAAGGCGCAAGGTATTTGTTGGCATCCGCGCCGATAACGCCCGGTTGCAGAAGAATCTTATCGCCATCATCAAGAATTTCATGGCTTCGCCAATCATCGGTTAGGGTAATGAGCACCGAGTCAGAAACAGCTTGGCCTGAAAGGCTGGTACCGGCCGCGCGAAAAGTGCAGTGAATGTCCATTTCACGACAGCATTGAATCGCATAAATGACTTCATCAAGATTTTTTAAGCGCAACACAATTTTAGGAATCAAACGATAGAAGCTGGCGTCAGTGCCATACGCCAGCCGTTTGGCCTCTTGAGTGACAATACGTTCGGGTTCTATCTTAGCCGCAAGTAATGATTCAAGCTGTTGATAGTGGCTATCCTGGCTTTGATTGTTATGGTGTGAATTCGACATGTTCGCTTCCTTGTGCTCGCTGCGGCGTTGTATTTGTTATGAAATCAGCAGTGAAAAAGGTGTCATAGTCTCCAGTTCTTTGCTGTGACACCTTTTGAAATTACTTCAAGTTCACCAAAGAATCTGCATTTAAGTCCTTGATACTTTTCGCGCCGGTTAGTGTCATGGCAACGCGCATCTCTTTTTGGTAAAGGTCGAGCAGGTTTTCTACTCCGGCTTGTCCTTGCGCGGCCAGTGCGTAGATAAATGAGCGTCCTAATAGTGTGCAATCTGCGCCGAGCGCCAGCATTCTCACGACATCTAACCCTGATCGGATCCCTGAATCGACAAAGATTTTAAGGTCACCTTTTACGGCATCGGCAA
>NZ_JBNGCJ010000053.1:0-1007 GCF_049974785.1 Vibrio genomosp. F10 str. 9ZD137 | reverse complement strand
AATCACTCTTAAATTGTTTGTTAGCACTTAGTCTTCTGAGGTTTCGAACTTCTTAGCTTTAATTTCTAGAGCTTTTTGCATAGCTCTTCTCTCATCTCTTTTTTGAATAAAATAGTGTGCGAGCCCAGAAACCAAACTTAGAACGACACCACCCAAAATGAACACCATTTGTTGAGTCGCACCACCGTAGATAAGCTCCATAATTTGTTCATAAAACACGCCAACTAAAACCATAACAAAACCAGTAAACATATATACCTTGAGCAAAGTCGCAGTCAGAGGCAAAGATGTTCTTCTATTTGATTTAACGTAGGTTATTTCTTTTTCAGCATTTTTTATATCAGTTGCTGTAATTTCAACAAAGTCGTCACCAAATACGTATTTTTCTTTTTGAAGAAACTCTTCAAGTTCTCGCTTACGTAATGACTGATAGTTTTCTAGTGCTTGGGAACCAGATTCTGTATAAATAACTTTCATTTTATTTACTCTACTTCGACTTTGCATTGGAAATACGGGTTGCTACCAAAACGCCTGCTAAAACAACCGCAACAACAAAAACCGGAGTTCCCCAGTCTTTAGACAAATTTGCTGCTGCGTATGCAGAAAGGGCGGTAAGGGCATACTCAGAAACTTGACACAGAATCCACCATTTTGAGGTCTTTTCTGTTCCAAATGTATTGCTAATGACGTTAGCAGAAGACCTTACATGATCATGTGTAACTTCTCTCGGCATATCTTCTGCTTTAGCCGCATCACCAAAATTAAGTGACTTTTTATAAAGCACATTAGCATAGTCGCTTACAGTGGACTGATATCGCTTAACTCCTGACAGTGTGAAACCAGCTTCTTTTAATTCTTGATCTGTTTTCAAAGTACCCAACCTATGTGGAACATTTCTTAATTACATATAAATCAGCACATTATACCATATATGATTTTCATGTCTTCCAATTCAGAACCTGAACTTATGAGTTATCGTGAGTGCTAACGCCGCATTAAGGTGTGAG
>NZ_JBNGCJ010000052.1:0-10292 GCF_049974785.1 Vibrio genomosp. F10 str. 9ZD137 | reverse complement strand
TATCAGCGGTGGCAGAGGCCCCGTTACGTTCTAGGCTAGGCCGTACGGAATTTAGCCGTGGTGTTTATTCTATCGATTCTTCAGGTCAGTTATCTGTTCGTACGACGGGAAAACAAGGATCGGGTATATTACGTTCAATGAGCGAAGCCAATTGCCTGATTGAAGTAGCTCCTGCGGTTGATACAGTAAAAGTCGGAGAAAGCGTGACAATTATACCGCTTCAAGGCAGAATCTAGCCCCTATAACCTATGTCAACTAAGGTCGGAAGTTCCGGCCTTTTATTTTGAGAACTATTTTTATGGCACGTACTATCCTTTACACCTACAAAAGTGAAGCCAAAGAGCTTGTATTTTCTTACGAGAAACACCGCAATATTCACGAAGCGGTTGCCGAAGCTGAAGGGATTGATTTAAGCGGCTATTTAAAAATGGAACAACAAATTGAAGCGGTATCAGATACTAAAGCGGTTCGTAATTACCGTGATAATCACTTTGCGCGACTTGGCTTTGGTAAAATCACCTTAAAGCAAAAAGAAAACTTGGGTGTTGGTGAGAAAGAGGTTGGTGAGAAAGGCGTCGGTAAAAAATAACGTACTCGATTATCGATATTCATTTCTTGATACGATTTGTCTAGACACTTTTCTCATCTAGAGAATAGTGTCTAGATGAGAAAAGGGCTTGCCGATGCAAGCCCTTTTCTATTTGTATTGTAGCTAAGCTCCAATCTACGCAAAATCCCGTACAGAAAATCAAAGTGGTATGTACAAAGCAAAACTACTTTATATTGAGGAACGCAGCACCACGTACACCACCAGAATCGCCATGTTTTGCTTTAATGATTTTTGGACACTTCGCAACCGACAATAGATACTTTGGTATACGCTTAGGCATCTCTTCATAGATCATCTGGAAGTTTGAAAGGCCACCACCAAGTGCGACCACATGGGGATCATTACCCGTAAAAATGTTGGCAAAACAGATAGCAAGGAGCTCCATAAAACGCTCTACATGCGCTACTGCATTAGCCTCGCCTTCTGCTTGGGCCTTAATAATATCGATAGCTGCTTTCTCTTCGCCATAATAATGCGCGTAAAGAAGTTCAAAGCCACGCCCCGACAGATAATTGTCTAAACAGCCTTTCTTACCACAACCGCAACTCAGTAAAGGCGCGTTTTCCCCTAAGTGAAACCATGCATCGATAGGTAAACGAGCGTGACCAAGTTCACCCGCAACGTTGTTTCTGCCGCCAAACACTTTTCCTTCATAAACCAAACCGCCGCCGAAGCCTGTACCAAGAATTAGCCCCATAACACTCGGTTGATCTTTTAGATCGTCATCCCATGCTTCAGACAAAGCAAAACAGTTGGCATCATTTTCTATTTTAACTTGACGACCTAAGCTTTTTTCTAGATCTACGCGTAATGGTTTCCCTTTCGCGGCAGGAACGTTAACCGTTAAAACCGTACCATCGTCAGCATCTTCCATTCCCGGTAGGCCTAGCCCTACTTTGCCTTCACACTCAAATTGTTGGTCGTACTTTTTCACTAATGAGGTAATGGTTTCGACTAATAGTGGATAATCGTCCGTTGGCGTTGGTACTCGTTCCGTCGCGACTCTTTCTAATTTCTGATTAAAAGCCCCAAATTCAATTTTTGTGCCGCCCACATCAAAGCCGTAATACATTCCAATCTCTCCTTAAAAAGCACCCAAGCGAGGTGCTAAAATTATTCTCTTGGCATTATCCATATAGCTCAGCCTACAAACCGTGACATACGACAAATTTATCTGGCACTTAAATGCAACTGTACATTTATAGACCAACGAGTTTCCAATTATTAGAGTTACTTCTCGAAATTAGTTTCACTTAGGAAACGTTTCAGCGCGGGTTTAGTGAGATCCGGTTTCAAGCGCGTCTTTGTTAATAGATAACTTTCGCGAAAAGTCTCAAACCACATTTCTAGTACCTGAGCCGCTTGGTTTTCGTTCACTTTGCTAAGCACAATAGAGGCAACTTCTGCGGTAGAAAGATGGTCATCGTTATCAGACTTTCTCATCATATATTGAGATACGGATTCCGGCTTAATTGAAAAGACGGGAAGCTGGCTTAAATAATCGGACTTTCTAAATATCTTTCTCGCCTCTCGCCAGCTACCATCAATAAAAATCAGCAATGGCATTTTATTGTGGGGTAAAGGAAAGCTTTGTTCATTAATCAACCGAGATTTGTCATCAACATAGTCTTCAGGAAAAACAATGAGTGGGAAATACTTGGGATCGTTAAGCTGGGCCAACATCGCTTCGTCTGGTTCGGTACGATTCCACTGATACACGCTTGTTTCTTTCACAACATCCGCTATTAATCGCCCTGTATTACTCGGTTTAAACACTTCATTGTCAGAAACGATCAGCATAACCGCCACATTAGTCTCGATATCTGGCTGATATTCACAGAGGCAGTGCTTGGTGGCGACTTGGCAATAATCGCAACGGGATACTTTAGCCCCTCGTGCTTTAAACGTGCGAGTCGACAGGCTCTGACGATATTTAAGTAGGTGGTGGAAGGCGTGAATTCTCATGATGCTTGATTAGTACTAGAAAGTTGACGGCATTGTACTTACAGTACACTAAGAATCAAAGGAAGTTGTTATGAATAATCCAGAGTCAATCCGACTGATATTTTTTGTCTCTATTTTCATGTTGTGCGCAATATGGGAGTGGGTATTACCGCGTAAGCGCCTAACACAAAGTAAAAGCGTTCGATGGCTAAATAATATTGGACTGGTTTCTTTAAACAGCGTACTTCTCGCTGTGCTTTTTCCTGTTGTCGCATACCAAGCCGCCCAATACGCGACGATTAACGAAATAGGACTCTTTAATCGAACCTCGATGCCTGCTTTCCTTACGCTTATTGTTTCAGTATTGCTGCTGGATCTCGCGATTTATTGTCAACACGCGGTTTTTCACAAGATTCCTTTTCTTTGGCGATTGCATCAGGTGCACCATGCAGACCAAGACATCGATATGACGACAGGCGCTCGCTTCCACCCCGTTGAAATCATTCTTTCGATGTTTATCAAGATTGCTATCGTTATGATTGTGGGTATTCCAGCAAGCGCTGTGGTTATTTTTGAGGTGTTGCTTAACGGCAGTGCTATGTTTAACCACAGTAATGCTCGACTTCACCCTACCATTGATTCGGTGTTAAGAAAGTGGATAGTGACTCCCGATATGCACCGTGTACATCATTCTATCATCGCACGAGAGACTCACTCTAACTTCGGTTTTTTCTTATCAATTTGGGACAGGCTGTTTAACACTTATATTGCTCAACCGAAGCAAGGTCACGACCAGATGACCATAGGCTTACCCGTATTTCGCTCAAAAAGAGAGCAATGGTTGGACAAAATGTTAACTCAACCTTTTCGTAAGCGTTGAGTTAACTAAGCACTTAACTAACTTAGTACTTAACTAACTTAACTAACTTAGCACTTAACTGACTACGCACTGAATAAACTCAGATTTCATCTGTGATGAATTTACAGTGAGTATTTGTGAAGCATGGTTTGCTGATGCCCAGCAATCGTTGCCACTTGCTCTGAGCTTTCGACCATGGATTGCAGCTGATATTTCGTTTGGTCACCTTGCTTAGAGACAAGAGCAATGGATTGACTCACTTCTTTGGTCGCGCGCTCTTGTTCTTCTGTCGCCACAGTAATTTGCTCTACCCTTGTTTGAATTTGATTGACCGCTTGTTCTATATCGGAAAATGTCGCCTTTACTTCCACACTTGACGCTAATGCTGACACCATTTCTACACGAGAATGCTCAACCGCCACACGAGATTTATCAGCAGCGGCGATCAATTGGTTCATTTTGACTCTGATATTTTTCGTCTGTTGTGAGGTTCCGCTCGCCAACTGCCTTACTTCATCAGCAACCACGGCAAATCCTCTTCCTTGTTCCCCTGCCCGTGCGGCTTCAATGGCAGCGTTCAACGCCAATAGATTCGTATTATCAGCAATGGCCGATATCATCTCTACCATTTCGCGTATTTGTTTTACTCGATGATCAAGTTCGACCATTGAATCTTCATTTGCATTGAGTGTTTCTTCTAACTGTTCCAGTCGTTGTCGATTGGTTTCAACGACGTCCAAACCTCGTTGCGAGTGTTCTGAGGCTTGACATGAATCTTGATACGATTGGTGGGTGATCGAGGATATTTGACTAATTGAAGCCTCAAGTTCATTCACTGTCGTGATCATGTTCTCTAGTGACGTATTTTGCTCAATTAAGGTAGCATTTGAACTTTCTGCCGCGTTATGGCTAATTTCGGCTGTTTTATATAAAGTTTCGCAGTTATGGGTGACGGTAGAAATAGATCGGCTTGTGGATTCAATAACAGTATTGAGTTTCTTTGATACTTCCTGAAATTCACTAGGGCCGATAATAGGTACACTCGATGAAAAATCATGTTCACTTAAACGGTTAAGATGAATAGTGATGTTTTTGAGGCTAGTATTTAGCCAACGTCTTAAACCGAGACCAAATGTAACAATAATGAAGGCAATCGTTGTCCCAATCATTGCAATTCGACTGAACGTTGAAATGATCGTTTTATTAACCGCTAACTCTCGCTGTTCAATCAGTGATAATGCCGTTTGAGAAATAGCTTCAAGTGCCGCTACGGTTGTATCTCCAAGGCGCACGACTTCGGTTATCTGCGTTTTTTGGCTAGTCGACAATGACAATTTAGTCATGATATTTTTCAAAATTCCTTGCTGTTTGAACCCATCGTTTACCATAGTGTAAGGGGTGGTCAAGCTGGAAAACTCTTCGATATCTGGATGCCAATCCTTGAAGTCATCATAGGCAAGATTGATCCCTGCAATTCGGTTTCTCATTTCTTGATATTGCTCTTCCGCTTTTTCTAAGTCTACCTGCATCATCAGCATCAAAAATGTACTCTCTATAGAGCTAGCGCTGGCGATAAACCGATTAGCAGCGTCAGATGACTCCGGATTATTGTTGCTTAGAAAGGAAGCGATACGATTCATCTCTGGGCCAATGGAACTGAGCCCATAACGAAATGCTCCCACTTGGTCATCGATTGTGTTTTGTTGTTCAAGTAAGCTTTTCTGAGTATCGAGTATAGAAATGGTTGACGCGTTTAATTTTTGTAGGCTATTTTTTAATGTCGTCAGTAGACGGGAATTTTCATCTTTTTCTTCACGCGTCGTGAACCCATCGGAAAACTGACTGACATTATTCAACAGCAGGTTACTTTTCTTCATTAACTCATGAATGTTTACTGTGTTCTCGTTCAGTGCTTCCACCGTTGTCCCCTGTGTGGCATAGCTTATATGTTTCACTTGTTCGAGAATGGTCTGAGTCAACTTGGCATTATTGATCGCTAACGGCAGCGCTTTTTCCGATAAAGCACTAAACTCATGGCCAACTCGATCAACACTTTTTGTGGTAATAAATGACAGTGCAACAATTAAGAGTAAAATGCAGATAAATACCGCACTGATGGTTTGAACTAACGATAGAGAAAATGATGTGTTTCTTTTTTTGTTCATATTTTTACTAGCTACTTTGACGAACACGTTATCCGCTATGCTAGTTGTCACTCATTACAAATAAATTTCAACGATATTTCAATAAGATGTCAAATGACTAAACTAAAGATCACTACAATCATCATTATCGGCATTGGTTTTTTGACCGGTTGTACAAATACATCTGGTCCTTCGAAACCCGTAAGTGGATCTTCAAGCTCTGTATCAGTTTCTCCGACCTTATCTGCCTACGATCATAAAGTTAAGCAATCATTTATGAACGTATATGAACGCTGGAAAGGAGTGCCGTATCGTTTGGGCGGCACGTCATTTCAAGGCATTGATTGCTCTGCATTTGTGCAAATCGCTTATCACGATGCTTTAAATGTGAAACTTCCAAGGACGACACTTCATCAAAGTAAAGTTGGGTCAAAGGTGGGCTATGACGAAGCGGAAGTGGGCGATCTGATATTTTTTAGAACATCGAGAACCACTCGCCATGTGGGTGTTTATCTGGGAAACCGTCAGTTTTTGCATGCTTCCACATCAAAAGGCGTGATTATTTCTAGAGTTGATAACCCCTATTGGGCATCTAAGTTTTGGCACTATAGGCGAGTAGAATACCCGCCTATAGTCAACTGATTGGGTATGTTTGAAATGGGAAATTAATCGTAGGTCGCCACTGCAACGTCGAACAGGTTTTTCACCAAGGCAATGTATTCGTCAAGGAAGGTGATCTGTTCGTTGGTTGCAGGTTTAGTCCAGGCTCCTGCCAATACCTCTCCCAAATCCTCAACAACGGAATCCGCTTCTTTTAATAACTTAAAGCGTACACTTGAATGCAGCTCTGGATTTTGTTCAAAAATGGCCATAATGTTGCTTGAAACCATGTCAGTCACGACATCTTCAATACTTTCAGCACCCGTATCGCCGTCTGCAGATGTAAACACATCTAGGTTCAATGCTAAATGTTCAATTAAGGCTAAATATCCATCGGTTTCTACAACCACACTTAAATCTCCTAGTTACTGCAATACATGAGAATAGGTTCTCATTAATATTAAGACAAGTATACGCACTTTAACAACCTGATTATGCTTTAGAGCTCACTTTATAGTTTACTAATCACGTCGCTGTCAAAGAAACGAGGCTTCAATTCAATAAGGGAGTCCGTATTGGTGAATTAAAATTGGCCATTACTCATCGATTACAAAAAAAATCGAGAACTCATTAGTGTTAACTGCGCTTGACTAAAGTCACACTTCTCCGCATTAACGATAAAATGGGCGAAAATTCTCGCTTTGTGTCAACTCTTGAGCAGGTAATCGAAAAAAATTGTCCTAAACTTAATGTAAATAAGTACTTATCTTAAGGTTATTATTATGTGGCAAGCATTGACTCAACAACTCTCTGAAGCACTTATGTTCAATTATACGATCACCGAGCGCGCAAAGATGAACGGTGGTGACATCAATGATTGCTACATGATAAGTGACGGTGAGCAACGTTATTTTGTAAAATCGAATACGAGAAACTTCATTGACAAGTATCTCATTGAAGCCGACAACCTTAATCTTCTGCGTAGCACTTCTACCGTCTCTATCCCCGAGGTTATCTTGACCGGTACCAGCAAAGATCATTCTTTTATCGTATTTAATTATTTAGCCACTAAGCCACTTGAAGATGATAAACAGAGTTATAAGTTTGGCGTGCAACTTGCGAAGCTGCATTTATGGGGGGAGCAAAAAGAGTTTGGGTTAGATGAAGATAATTACATTGGCACGACATTACAGCCAAACAAATGGGATCGTAAATGGCATCGTTTTTTTGCCGAGCAACGCATTGGCTGGCAACTTCAACTTCTCAGAGAGAAAGGTATAGAGCTGGTTAATATCGCAGAATTTACTGAGCGAGTTTCAGAGATCCTGTCCAATCACCACCCTCGCCCGTCATTAATCCATGGCGATCTATGGCACAGTAATGTCGCCAATTCTGCGTTTGGCCCAATTTGCTATGATTCGTCTTGCTACTGGGGCGATCGCGAATGCGATATTGCCATGACTGAGTTATTTGGTGGGTTTCAGCCTGAATTCTATCATGGTTACGAAAGCATATTACCCTTAGATTTTGGCTACGGAGAAAGAAAAGATATTTATAACTTGTATCATGTTCTGAACCATTACAATTTATTTGGCGGGCATTACCTTGCCGAGGCAGAAGGTTTGATAAACAACATAAATAGTTATTAGAGAGTCTTTATGCATGATTTTAACCCTCCAACAGCACTCATATAGGCAAACGATCACTACTTTCAAATAGCAGTTTGTTATGACAACCGAAAGTAGTGTGGTTTGCATAATAAAATACAGGCACCCCCTCCATAGTTTTTCCACCTTTCAATTTGCTTAGATTGGTAAAACACAACGTTATTTCTTAGTGATTTAATATGACGCAAGTCAACGAAAGCGAGAGTTGTGGTAATGAACAAGTGATCTCGTTAGAATACGCGCTCAAAAATTATAAGTTAAAAACACTGAGCGGTTTCAAATGAGCAGAAAAATTGAATTATTAGCCCCTGGCGGTGACGTAGAAGCAATAAAAGCGGCTATCGTGGCAGGTGCGAATGCAGTCTATTGCGGTTTAAATACGTTTAACGCGCGAAATAGAGCATCAAACCTATCACTTGATGAACTGAATGGCGTTATACGGTTAGCTCACCAATATGGCTGCGAAGTTTTTCTGACATTGAATATCGTGCTGTTAGAACACGAAATTAAAAGCATTAGTAAACTGCTTAACCAACTCGTCAATACCAAGCTTGACGGTATTATTGTTCAAGACTTAGGGTTATTTGACTTAGTTAAAAAGCACTTTCCATCATTAGATGTGCATGCCTCTACTCAGTTGACGACCCATAACGAAGGTCAAATCAAATTCTTAGCCAAAATTGGGGCAACACGCGTTAACCTCTCTCGAGAACTCAACCTACCTGAAATTAAAATGCTCACTGAAGTCGCTCATGATCACGATGTCTTGACGGAAGTCTTTGTACACGGTGCTTTGTGTATTGCATTTTCGGGTCAATGTTATTCAAGTTCCGTCAGTGTTGGTAATTCCGGAAACCGTGGCCGTTGTAGCCAAGCATGTCGTGATGAATATGAAATCACCGACGCCGGTAATAAGTACCCGCTCAACTTAAAAGACAACTCTGCCTACTACGATCTACCCGAACTGGTTGACGCAAAAGTGGATTCGCTCAAAGTTGAAGGGCGCATCAAAGGCGCTCACTATGTGTATACCGTTGTCGATACATGGCGTAAACAAATCGATAGCTTCGTCGAAAAAGGCCTCTTGATTGAAGATGACGCTAATCTGCACAAAGTGTTTAATCGTGATTTCACGAACTCGTTCCTCAAAGGTAACCTGACGAAAGACATGTTTATTGATAATCCACGCGACAACAGCGTGAATTATGCGGTCGACAAAGCGACGTCGGAAAACGAGTCGATCTCCGTTGTACAAATTCAAGAAGTAACAGACAACCTCTACACGTCAAAAAATGAAATCGGCGCAGAGATGCGAGAAAAAATTCAATTCCTCGATATCTCTAAGACACAGGTTATGCTTTCATTTGATGCAAAACTGGGACAGCCGTTAACTGTCTCTGTTATTTCAAAAGACGAGACATTTACCGTTCAGTCCTCTTCTGCTCTATCGGTTGCGGGTGAAAAAGCCATTACTCAAGAGTTGTTGACCAAACGTTTTAAAGCGTTAAAAAGCCCTGTACATACATTGGCTGAGTATGATTTTTCTCGTATGGAAGAAGGACTCAGCATTCCATTGAAAGAAATTTCAGCGCTGAAAGAAGAAATTGATTTCATTTTAAATGGTTCTGTCGATGTCATTAAACATGTCGATGTTCCTGCGCTTGAAAAGCACCCTAAAGTGAACGAAACGCCAACGCTTTCAATGCTAATTGCTGACGTCGCCGATCTGCACCTCTGTGACATTACTGATGCGGATGTTTATTTTAAATTACCCGAAAGCTTTAAAAAACGTTGCAATAAATACATCGATATTTTGGCTGAAAACCCTCGTTTGATTCCTTGGTTCCCTGCGGTATTGATTGGTAAAGATTACGATGAAGCAGTGCGTATCTTAGAAGAAGTTAAACCTGAGCGTATCGTCACTAACAATACCGGCATTGCCTATAAAGCCTATGAAATGGGCATTGAATGGGTGGCTGGGCCATTCATGAATACGACCAACTCACACGCGTTAGTTACCCTTAAAGAAGAGCTAAACTGTGCCGGTGCGTTTATTTCAAACGAGATCAATAAAGGCCAAATCCGTCATATCACCCGCCCAGAGAACTTCAAACTGTTCTACAGCATTTACCACCCTATTCTTATGATGACGAGCCGACAGTGCTTTTTCCAAAGAACCGTTGGCTGCAACAAACCGAGTATCGAAGCGGGCTGTATGCTCAAGTGTGAGAAAGCGACAACCATTACCAATGTGAAAGGCATTTCATTTGCGGTTGATAAACAAAAAGGTGGCTACCCGAGTATCTACAATCACGAGCAGTTTTTAAATCATGAGGCTGTGAGTGATTTCTCGGATTTGTTTGATGAATTCTTCATTGATCTAACCAATATTGGTGCAGGCTCTAAAGAAGTGCAAGATAAGGCTGAATTGATTAAGCACTTTGAAGGCTTGAAGATCGGAAGAGCGG
>NZ_JBNGCJ010000051.1:0-610 GCF_049974785.1 Vibrio genomosp. F10 str. 9ZD137 | reverse complement strand
ACCGCTCTTCCGATCTGACCTCGCCAATGAACATTAAGCTCAACGCAACGAACTACATCAGCCCATCCACTCGTAAGAAGATGGACACATCATTGTCTACTGGGCAAGTGACCGAGAAGACTGAAATCGTTGAAATAAAAGTTGAAGTCGAAAAGATTGTGGAAAAAGAAGTGATCAAAACAGAAGTAGTAGAAGTTCCGGTTGCCGTTGCAACGGATCAAGTACCGGCGACAGCGCAACTCGCTACGTCGACACAAGCAAATCAGTTACAGGCATCAAATGCACAAGCCACGTCGTCGGTAACAATTGATGAGTCGTCATTACAGTCGTTCTTTAACGCTCAACAGCAAGCCGCTGAAGTTCATCAGCAGTTCTTGGCCATTCCTCAGCAATACGGCGATACGTTTAATACGCTCATGTCTGAGCAAGCAAAAATGGCGACGGCTGGCGTGCCAGTTCCAGAAAGCCTACAGCGTTCTATGGATATGTTCCATCAACACCAAGCTGAAACTCTAAAGGCTCATGCACACTATTTAGAGATGCAAGCTCAGAGCAACAATTCAGCGTTGACTGCGCTTGGCTCTCAAAGCGTAGCGCCAGTAACGGTTTC
>NZ_JBNGCJ010000050.1:0-371 GCF_049974785.1 Vibrio genomosp. F10 str. 9ZD137 | reverse complement strand
ACCGCTCTTCCGATCTGCAAGTAAATCGGCCACTAAAGTGATACCAAACGGTGCTTCCCAGCCTCCTAGATTGGTGGCCTGAATACCACTCGTGTAAACCTTGTTAAATAACGTAATCGCAGCAACCAGCAGCGAAAAATTTGAGATTACACTGATCCAACGCTGTAGCGTTCGATGTTTCCACAGCAACATTGATAACGCTGCCGCAAACATTGGGATCAGTACTGGCATTAATATCATCATAATTGTGAATCTGTACTCTTCATTTCGTTCATGTCGTCTGCGCCTATGACTTTATAAGCGCGCTTTATCAGTACAACAGCAAATGCCAACACACCAAAACTGATCACGATAGCCGTTAGAATAAGCGC
>NZ_JBNGCJ010000049.1:0-229 GCF_049974785.1 Vibrio genomosp. F10 str. 9ZD137 | reverse complement strand
CGCTCTTCCGATCTGGCTCTTGCGATTGGTGTTGCACCACTGACCGCTGTCGCCTCTTTTGCCGCGGTGAGCGCTTTGTTTGTCCTGCCAACCTACCCAACCCTACTGGCTGCGGTTGAGATGGATGACACGGGATCGACACGAATTGGTAAATACGTATTTAACCATCCGTTCTTTATCCCTGGTGTCGCGACCATTACAACGGCTGTGGCTCTCGGGTTTACACTGG
>NZ_JBNGCJ010000048.1:0-645 GCF_049974785.1 Vibrio genomosp. F10 str. 9ZD137 | reverse complement strand
AACCGCTCTTCCGATCTGAGTGCGAGCGTCATACACATGCCTGGAGTGATCGAGACAAAGAAAAAGGTTGGAATGAACATTCCCAGCAAAGCGGTATTCATAATCGTTATATTTTTATTATTAAATGTGTCGTTAACATAAAGCAATGCCTGACTAAAGCCAATATCAATATGAGTTGATGAAGCATAATGAGTCGATGAGGCAAACAGATGTGGGCGCAATAACCGATTAGCGGTAGACTAAAGCCATTTTCCTATATCAACGGCAAAGAGAGCAACAATGACGACTTTATTGACAGCGGAAGTTGAACCAAAGACCACAGCAAATGCTTCTGTTATTTGGTTGCACGGATTAGGGGCCGATGGCCATGATTTTGAACCTATCGTAAGAGAGTTAGCTCTTCCTAAAGCGTGCGCGATTCGATTTATATTTCCTCATTCACCTTCGATTCCCGTCACCATCAATGGCGGAATGGTCATGCCTGCTTGGTACGACATTTTAGATATGAGCGTTGAGCGTAAGGTCGATTTACCACAATTAAATGCGTCTGCAAGCGCGGTGCAAGCATTGATTGACCGTGAGATTGAGCGTGGGATCAAATCTGATCGCATTATTCTTGCTGGTTTTTCAGATCGGAAGAGCGGT
>NZ_JBNGCJ010000047.1:0-4166 GCF_049974785.1 Vibrio genomosp. F10 str. 9ZD137 | reverse complement strand
GGCCATTATGGTCACGGTTATCGTGATCAACTTGGTTGGCGAAGGGATCAGACAAGCGCTTAATGCGGGGACTGAGTAATGCCGCTATTAGATATTCGCCATCTCACGATTGAAATAGACACACCTCAAGGCTTAGTCAAAGCGGTAGATCGCATGAGTCTAACCTTAAATGAAGGAGAGATTCGAGGTCTAGTTGGCGAGTCGGGATCAGGTAAAAGTCTTGTCGCTAAGGCTATTGTCGGGGTTTGTAAAGACAACTGGAAAGTGACTGCCGATCGAATGCGCTTCGGAAACATAGACCTTTTGCAACTCGCGCCCAGAGAAAGACGTAAAGTCATCGCCCGTGATATCGCTATGATTTTCCAAGAACCTTCCACCTGCCTCGACCCTTCTGAGAAAATCGGTAGGCAGTTGATTGAATCCATCCCATCTAGAACATTTACAGGGCGTTGGTGGGAACGATTAAAATGGCGTAAAAAACAGGCCGTTACACTGCTGCACAAAGTAGGCATAAAAGATCATAAGAGCTTAATGGAAAGCTACCCATATGAACTCACGGATGGAGAATGCCAAAAAGTGATGATCGCAATGGCTATCGCGACTAAACCTAAGATATTAATTGCCGATGAGCCGACCAATGATCTCGATCCAATAACACAATCACAAATTTTGCGTCTGTTAAGCCGAATGAATCAACTACACAATACGACCATTATGTTGGTTGGGCACGACTTAGCCACCATTACTCAATGGGCGACCCGCATCACAGTAATGTATTGTGGGCAATCGGTAGAATCCGCCAGTACCAAGAAGATTTTGTCTGCGCCAAAGCACCCTTATACTTCTGCATTGCTCAAAGCCGTTCCTGATTTCAGTGATTGGATTCCTCATAAACAGAAATTACAGTCTTTACCTGGCTCTATTCCACCTCTTCAACATTTACCTATTGGCTGCCGACTCGGGCCAAGATGTCCCTACGCTCAAAAACAATGCGTAATGATTCCCCCTACTCGGCGGATTAAGCAACATAAATTTGCTTGCCACTTTCCTCTTAACATGGAGAAAAAACAATGAGCGCATTGTTGGAGGTCAGCGGGCTGAAAAAAGACTTTGTTACCCGTTCTGGCTTTTTTCGAAAGAAAATTCATCACGCGGTTAAGCCCGTCAGTTTTTCATTAGATGCAGGACAAACCATCGGATTTATCGGGCAAAATGGCTCTGGAAAGTCAACCCTCGCTCGAATGCTCTCCGGCATGGTTGAACCTACAGAGGGTAACATTCGTGTTAATGGCGAACTGTTAGAGCACAAAGACTATTCGACACGTTGCAAGTTGATTCGAATGATTTTTCAAGATCCAAACACGTCTTTGAACCCCAGGATTCAAGTGGGCCGAATACTCGAAGGGCCGCTGAAGAGAAACACCAATATGACTCCTGACGCTCGAATGAAACGGGTCAAAGAAACGTTAAGAAGAGTTGGCCTTCTGCCTGAGCACGCCTATTTCTATCCACAAATGTTAGCAACAGGGCAAAAACAGCGCATTTGTTTGGCGAGAGCACTCATTCTTCAGCCTTCCATTATTGTTGCAGATGAAGCACTCAATGGCCTAGACATGGCAATGCGATCTCAGATCATTAACCTATTTTTGGAACTACAAGAAGAGATGGGCGTTTCTTTTGTGTACGTATCCCAACATATTGGAATAATGAAGCACATTACCGATAAAGTGATTGTAATGCATGAGGGCGATGTCGTTGAATCAGGAGAGACACACCAAGTACTATCTGACCCCCAACATCCTATCACTCAACGTATGATTGAAAGCCATTTTAATAAAGCACCCTTTTTTAAATAGCCTAACTTGGTTAAACAGTCTGAACTTGGGATCTATGAGTACGAAAAATTCAGTAAAAGTCATTCCGCCTGTTCTTACAGTGAATGACTTTCACTGAGGAGTAACTCGACAAAATTGACTAACGTTTTGCTGCTTGTTTTTTTAGTTCAAAGTCAAATTCGTCTGGAAAAACAATCACGCCTTCTTCCTTTTCGTTTGGAAATACAACGATGGAAAGCTCATCATCTTCAAGCCCCTGAGTCCATCGGCTATGCCATTTGTTTAATGAAATAGCTTCTGCTTTGCACTCTTTCCAATCATCCGTTGCCCAAGCCGTCGCAAACTCTTCGTTTGGCCAGACAGGGACACAATCATCGTCCTCTGTATTGAGCATCACACAGCCATGTTCATCGGTAAGAATCCAAACTTGCTTATTGGTGACGATTTCTTTTATACAATATTTGAAACGTTGATCATCGTTATAACGGTTAATCGTCGCGATTTGATCGGCGTTTAGTGCTGTCGTTGTCATGTTTTATTCCTCAGCTTTTTAAGCTTTCATAATAAAAGCGCCCACAGACTATGCCTGTGGGCGCTTCAATAATTCACATTTGATTATACTAATTCAGCTTGCAGCCAAGGCCAACCTTGCTTTTTACGGCTTAGCGTGTCTTCCATCATTAGTAAGCCATCTTTTTCATGCTTCACTAATTTTTCAGCCCACTCGCCTTTGTAAAGAAGACGAGTCTGAGCCGTTGTAATGTCAGTTAACATAACAGCAGCAAAGGCTAGATTGTCTTTCGCACAACGAGCTTCTAGATCCGCTTCTAGCTCTTCAATCATGCCGTCCACTTGCTCTAGAGTTGCAAGTTCAACTTGGCCTACAACCACATCACGCCCATTAAATGGGTAACCTTTTAGATCTTTCTCTACGAGTTCAGCAGCAGAAAGGCCTTCGATGTCTGTTTTTGCAATCAAAAGATCTTTGATGAATGCATCAACATCTTGTACGTCTGCGATTTTAGCCAGCTCTGCAACGGCATCTTTATCTTTTTGAGTACATGTTGGCGAAGCAAAGCCTACCGTGTCAGAAAGAATCGCCGACATCATCAGCTTAGCGATCTGTTGAGAAATCGTATGGCCTTCTATTTTGAACATGTTAAATAGAACAGTGTTAGTACAACCTACAGGCCAGATCCATGCTTCCATAGGGTTGACAGTCATTACATCACCAAGACGGTGATGGTCAACAATACCTAGGATTTCAGCATCAGCGACATCATCAGGGGCTTGTGCTAGATCAGAGTAGTCTACTAACCAGATTTTTTCGCCAGCAACAGATGTACGCAGTTCCGGAGATTTAGCATCAGCAACCTCTAGAATGTGCTGCGTTTCGCGGTTAATTTCGCCTTGGCGAATTGGCATCGCTTCAAGACCACGAGACTTTAATAGCTCAGTGGCTACTAATGCGCTACAAATACTGTCACTATCTGGGTTCTTATGACCGACAACTAGAATCATTTTTCTTCCTGTTCATTTAGTTTGTTCACCCTCTGCGGGGTGAGGTTGCTCACAAAGGTGTTACTTTACCTGAATTTTTTAATTTGTCATTCCTTTACATCTCAAAGCATAAACCAAGCGTGTCTCTGTCATTTTTTTTCGATCTATAACGTATCTTTTTAACCAGTATTTTCTATCCATATTCTCATCACCGACCACGGCTCATTTATCGCTGCTTTCCGTTGCTAAACCTAATTTTTCCAAATATACCATGCAGTTACTCTCGAATTTACAAGCAAGGGATAGGCTTTTAAAGTGGCACAACTTCTGTTGTACGTCTTACTGCTGATATTGACAAAAGAACCTCCCCCTAAAAAATCAAAATAAATGCGATTGATAATGGTTATCATTTGCATATAATAAAGGTATTGAATAATTACGGATTCTCTGTTGATGAATACATTCAGCCCTTTTAACCATCATTTATCTTGGCTTTCATCGACTCAGTTTCGTTTAACTTATAAACGACTGATTCTTCCCATTTGTCTCCTTGCTCTACTGGCATCCGATACCACAAGGCAAATCACCGTATCGACCTTATCCGATGCTTTTTGGGCGGTTTCATGTTATGTCGCATTTACATTGGCGATCTATCACTATCTTTCCAGTCGAATCCGCAAAAACAGTCCACTGGTTCAGCTCTATACACGCTCTCGTACTCATCAGGTCATTTTTGCTTCGCTTCTCGGGGCGTTACCCGGTTGCGGGGGCGCAATTGTAGTGACGACCCAGTTTATCAGTGGCCGCGTAGGATTCGGAGCAATGGTGGCT
>NZ_JBNGCJ010000046.1:0-1347 GCF_049974785.1 Vibrio genomosp. F10 str. 9ZD137 | reverse complement strand
ACCGCTCTTCCGATCTAATCCGGCACCGAAAAAGTGGTGTTTTTTAATGACTCTATGTTTATACAAGCGAAACAGCGCTTTGTATTGGAGCAAGAGCTGGCTATTGCCATAGAAAGCAATCAGTTATCTTTGGTATACCAGCCTATCTTTTGTCAAAAAACAGAGAGGGTGTCTGGGTTTGAGGCTTTGCTTCGTTGGAACCATCCTGAAAAAGGGCCCATATCCCCGGCCGAATTTATCCCTGTGGCGGAAGAAGCCGGTTTGATCATCAAAATGGGCGACTGGGTAGTCAGGCAAGTCTGTGAGATATTAGAATCGCTTTGGCATGACTCATCATTAAGCTATATACCTCGGATCAATATTAACGTGTCGGCCAAGCAATTTGAGTCGAATCACATCATCCATACTTTGCAATGTGCGTTAAGCAAAGCTCAGTTTCCAGCCAATTTATTGGGTATTGAAATAACAGAGTCACTGCTTCTTAGCGATTCATCATGTACGGTCAATGCGCTAAAGGAAATAAAAGACTTAGGTGTGAAGATCTATCTCGATGATTTTGGTACGGGCTATTCGTCTTTATCGGTGCTTAGTGAGTATCCCGTGGATACGGTCAAAATCGATCAGAGCTTTGTGCGCCAGATTGATAACGTAGGTCATAAGTCGAGTCGCTTGTGCAAAGGGGTTATTTCAATGGCCCATTCAATCTCGCTCGAAGTGGTGGCTGAAGGGGTTGAAACGGACATGCAGTTGGCTACTTTACGAGGTTGCGGTTGTAACTATGTTCAAGGTTTCTTAAAAGCAAAACCGGTGAGTAGTGATGTTATGGGAGAGTATTTGACTTACAAACCAAGTTACGCCCTTCAAGCGAGCTAGAGGGCAGTGAGCCACATTTCATTAATGGCTTCACTGCTTTGACCGGCGAAAGAGGGCGCCGGTCTGCATACCTTGTATTAAGTCAAAAATAACCAAACACCGACGCCCATCATTAGGGTTCCTGCAATTCTGTTCATTAATCGCACATTTTGTGACTGACCTAATAGACGCTTCAACCCTTTACCACCAGTGGCGTACAGCGTCATGCAGATGAACTCGAACAAAAGAATGATCGAAACCAAGACAACCAATTGAGGCGCTAAATCAGCACTTTGATCGATAAAGGGCGGCAAGAGTGAAATCATAAAGGCCCAGCCTTTCGGGTTGGCAATGGCTGTCACAAAGCCTTGAACCACCAAGTCCCAATCACTGTGTGTGACGGGCGATGTGTCATTGAGGTTGATGGCTAGCTTTCCTCTCGAACGCCACATCTGTATGCCCAAATAAAATAGGTAGCTAGATCGGAAGAGCGGT
>NZ_JBNGCJ010000045.1:0-817 GCF_049974785.1 Vibrio genomosp. F10 str. 9ZD137 | reverse complement strand
TAGGTACCACTTGAACAAGTTGTACCGAAGCAGCCTAGTGGATCGCCATTATCGCCAGGTTGAATTGCTACGCCATGCACCTCTGTATATTCACTAGCACCAATCCCTTCAGGGCTGACTTCTACAACAGTATATAACGCAGCGTGTGCGCTTGTTGCCGCTAATACAGTAGCTGCAATCGTCGATAATTTAAAAACTGTACTACTCATAAAAATTTAACTTTCCTGTTGCATAGCTTCCAGCTCTTCCCAGCGCTCGAAAGCAGATTCCAACTCTTGCTCAGTCGCAGAGAGCTTATCTAATGTAATTTGAGTTTCCTCTATAGACTTAGCGAAAAACTCTGGATCGTTCACTACTGTCTGTAGAGCTTCAATTTCTTGCTCTAGTTCTTCTAATCGCAGCGGCAATGATTCCAACTCTCGTTGCAGCTTATAAGATAATTTCTTAGGTTTAGCCTTTGGCGCTGTCGTTTTGGGAGTTTCCTCAACTACTTTCTTCACTTCTGCTGGTTTTTGCGCCAACCGAGCTTTGTTTACCTGAGCACGCTGTTGTTGCGCATCATGATAGCCACCAACAAACTCCTCAATCACACCATTCCCTTCGAATATCCAACTCGTGGTTACTGTGTTATCAACAAACTGACGATCGTGACTGACGAGAAGCAATGTACCCTGATAGTTGGCAAGCAAATCCTCCAAAAGTTCCAATGTTTCGATATCTAAATCATTGGTCGGTTCATCGAGAATCAGCAAATTGTTTTGCTTTAAGAAGATTCGAGCCAGCAACAAACGGTTCTTTTCACCGCCAGACAACGCTT
>NZ_JBNGCJ010000044.1:0-1412 GCF_049974785.1 Vibrio genomosp. F10 str. 9ZD137 | reverse complement strand
TGTTGTGAAGGCCTGTTGTACATGCTGTTGAAATAGCAATGTTAGGACCGCGTAAACCGCGCATAATCGATAAGTGCCCAGCAACCATGTTTACGATCGTTGATGGAACAAAAAATGGGCTGACTTTGCGAGGACCTTTTTCAATAAGAGTATTGTGCCCTTTCTCAATCAAATCTAAGCCACCAATTCCCGATCCAATTGCTACGCCAACGCGTGGGGCATTGTCTTCGGTAATGGTAAGGCCAGAGTCATCCATTGCTTGGATGCCTGCCGCGACACCGTATTGGATAAATAAATCCATCTTACGAGCATCTTTTTTAGTCATATACTCTTCGCAGTTAAAGTCTTTGACTAAACCTGCAAAGCGAGTAGTAAAATTGGTAGTGTCATAATGATCGATATCAACGATACCGCTTTGACCGGCTAGCAGGGCTTTCCATGAAGATTCTACAGAGTTGCCTACCGGTGACAGCATACCCATGCCAGTGACAACAACACGACGCTTGGACACGATATTATTCTCCGGGATTGAAGTGATTCTATGAAAGGTATAGAAATACTAGAAAAAACACAGGCGGCTAGAAAGCCGCCTGGGAGAGATATTACTGAGCGCTGTTTACGTAGTCGATTGCAGCTTGAACAGTAGTGATTTTCTCAGCTTCGTCGTCTGGAATCTCAGTATCAAATTCTTCTTCCAGCGCCATTACTAGCTCAACTGTATCTAAAGAATCTGCACCTAGATCGTCAACAAAAGAAGCTTCGTTTTTAACTTCTGCTTCGTCTACACCTAGCTGTTCAACGATGATTTTTTTTACGCGTTCTTCGATGTTGCTCATTTTTCTTTTCCTTTACAGATGTCGCCTAAATGCGATGATTCCGTAGTTTATTCAAACTATTGAAAGTTGCAAGAGAGACCTTGCTGGTCAAACCACAATTTTAGCGATTTTAACCGAAATTCAGTACATTTTTGACTTAAATCATACACAAGTGTTGTTTATGAAATAGCCAAGCCTTCAATATTGTAGGGTAAATATAAAATTTTACTCACCTAAATATTCAAAACTGTAGTATTAAACCATATACATGCCGCCATTAACATGCAAAGTTTCACCCGTGATATAGGCCGCTTCAGGAGATGCTAAAAATGCGACTGCGGATGCAATTTCACGTGGATCGCCCAAACGACCCGCAGGAACGTTTGATAACGTTGCAGCACGCTGATCATCATTAAGCGCTTTGGTCATGTCTGTTTCGATAAAACCAGGCGCGACGGTATTAACGGTAATGCCACGAGAGGCAACTTCACGAGCCATTGACTTAGTGAAACCAATCACGCCAGCTTTTGCCGCTGCATAGTTGGCTTGCCCTGCATTACCCATTGTACCAACGACAGAACCAACGTTCACGATACG
>NZ_JBNGCJ010000043.1:0-415 GCF_049974785.1 Vibrio genomosp. F10 str. 9ZD137 | reverse complement strand
TCGGTTACGGCAAGCGCTGGCAGTGATGTCACTGTCGTTATTTCCCAAGTTGGAACAGCGGTTGTTGATACATTAGTCGGGTTTGGTTCAGAGGATATCTTAGAACTCACAGGGAGCGTAGGGGCCGATGATGTCGATTTATCAGCGTTTGCTGGTAACAGTGATATTGCTACCTTAGCGGGGATAGATTCTATTCGTGGCGCTCAAGGCGTTAATGACATTGATGCTGGTGCGGGCAGTGATTTCATTTACGTCTCAGGAAACGCCAATGACTCTATCGTTGGTGGCGAAGGGGAAGATTCGCTTCTCGCTGATATGAGTACAGACTTTGGTGTCGATCTGACGTTTAACCTCGATAATGATCAACTCGCGATAAAATCGGCGTTAATCCGCTTAGCCGGGATTGAGTCCGCAG
>NZ_JBNGCJ010000042.1:0-8051 GCF_049974785.1 Vibrio genomosp. F10 str. 9ZD137 | reverse complement strand
CTTACAAAATCGGGCTTTGAGCTTACTCACAACAGTTTCTTTGACACCATCACATTAAACACGGGTGATAAAACCGACGAGCTTTATGCAAAAGCTCAAGCAGCCGATATCAACTTGCGTAAACTTCCAAGCCAGATCGGTATCAGCCTCGATGAAACAACGACAACGGGTGATGTAGCGGCACTGTTTGCCATCTTCAATGTCAATGAAGACCTAAATGCTCTATCGAATGACATCGCCGACAATGAGTTTGCAGCTATTCCAGAAAACTGTCGTCGTGAATCCACTTACCTGACTCACCCTGTTTTCAACACGCATCACAGCGAAACGCAAATGATGCGCTACCTAAAACAGCTAGAGAACAAAGATTTCTCATTGACCCACGGTATGATCCCACTGGGAAGCTGTACCATGAAGCTCAATGCAGTAGCGGAAATGATTCCGGTGACTTGGCCTGAGTTTGGCGAGCTACACCCATTTGCACCATTAGAACAAGCGGCGGGTTACACGGCTTTAGCTCAAGATCTCAAAGAAAAGCTGTGTGAAATCACCGGCTATGATGATTTTTCACTTCAACCTAACTCTGGTGCTTCTGGTGAATACGCAGGCTTGATCGCGATTCAACGCTACCATGCCAGCCGAGGTGAAGGTCACCGTAACGTGTGTCTCATTCCGACTTCTGCGCACGGAACCAACCCTGCAACCGCTTCCATGGTTTCAATGAAAGTGGTTCTGGTAACCTGTGATGATGATGGCAACATCGACATGGCAGACTTAGCGGCTAAGATTGAGAAGCACCACGATAACCTTTCAAGCATCATGATCACTTACCCTTCAACACACGGTGTTTACGAAGAGCAAGTAAAAGAAGTGTGTGAAATGGTTCACGCCGCAGGCGGACAAGTCTACCTAGATGGCGCAAACATGAATGCACAAGTTGGTTTAACGTCTCCTGGTTTCATTGGCTCTGATGTATCACACCTGAACTTGCATAAAACATTCTGTATTCCACACGGTGGCGGTGGCCCTGGCATGGGACCAATCGGTGTTAAGTCGCACCTGGCACCATTCCTTCCAGGTCACATTGAAAATGGCTCTCAAGGAACCGATTATGCGGTTTCTGCTGCTGATTTAGGCAGTGCATCGATTTTGCCTATTTCTTGGGCTTACATTGCAATGATGGGTGAACCGGGCCTAACCGAAGCGACCAAAGTTGCCATTCTGAACGCGAACTACGTGATGGAAATGCTTCGTCCTCACTACCCTGTTCTTTACCGTGGTACCAATGGCCGCGTAGCGCACGAATGTATTATTGATATTCGTCCGCTAAAAGAAGAAACCGGCATCAGTGAAGAAGATATCGCGAAACGCTTGATGGATTACGGCTTCCATGCCCCTACGATGTCGTTCCCTGTAGCGGGTACATTGATGATAGAGCCAACTGAATCTGAAGATTTAGAAGAGCTCGATCGTTTCTGTGAAGCAATGATTGCGATTCGCCACGAAATGACCGCGGTGAAAGAAGGCGCTTGGCCACTGGATAACAACCCACTTGTGAATGCACCACACACACAAGTCGATCTATCGAGTGAAGATTGGGATCGCCCATACTCACGTGAACTTGCGTGTTTCCCATCAAAGGCAACGAAGCAATCTAAATACTGGCCGACGGTAAACCGCGTTGACAACGTTCATGGGGATCGTAACCTGATCTGTTCATGCCCAAGTATCGAGAGCTACCAGTAAGCGCGAGTTATTATTTAAGTAAGTATCTTCTGATAGCAAAATCAAAAGGCGAACCCGAAATGGTTCGCTTTTTTGTTGGGTGAATGAGATATAGCGATATGTGATTAAAACCCAAATGGCGTTAACTTTGATAAATGCATGTGGAATGAGATACTCTATTTTGACGCCAATACAAACATGTGAATCTTGATGAAATACGAATCTTTTAACGACATTTATGACCGAGCCTGCCAACGAAAAGGCGGAGAGGAAGCGCTAGAGTCTCTGCTGGAAGAGCCGTTAAGCCGAGCGCAATTAGCCTCTATTTCTGATGATCGTTTCTTAGCGCAATTTACCCGATCCATCTTTCAGTCTGGATTTGTATGGCGAGTGATTCACAATAAGTGGCCATCATTTGAGGAAGTATTTTGGGAGTTCAATATCGAAAAGCTCTTACTGATGCCAAACGACATGCTAGAGCGTAAAAGCCAAGACAAGCGAATTGTACGTAATTTCACCAAAGTAAAAACGGTTATCGCGAATGCACAAATGATCCGAAATGTTCAATTAGAACATGGCAGCTTTGCCAGATTCATTGCGAACTGGCCTGAGGACGATATTGTAGGACTCTGGCTCTATCTAAAAAAACACGGTCAGCGCCTAGGCGGAAACACGGGCCCTTACGCACTTCGCCAGCTCGGTAAAGACACCTTTATTTTAAGCCGAGATATAGAAAGCTACCTGAGAGCACAAAATATCATCGAAGGCGGGCTTTACAGTAAGCGCAGTTTAGACGCGATTCAACTCGCCTTCAATCATTGGCAAAGCGAGTCTGGCCGCAGTTTAGGTGATCTCTCCCGTTTGATTGCATTCGGTGTTGGAGAGAATACCGTTCAAGCTTAATTTTTTCATGCCAAGTACTGTGATCTAAAGGAACTCATGTGATGTCTGAATCAAACCCATTAAGAAAATATTAAAAGGACACACACCACTATTAAAAGGACACACACCACAAAGAAAACATTGCCGATTCATCATTCAACCTACGCACTCTACCTTGAACCGATCAGTGTTTTAGTTGATAAAGCGCAGGTGCACGATGTCGCGGTTGATGCCATCGCAGAAGGCAGTTGGATAAGCTGCCGCTAATTCGACGTCGTATGTGGGCCAGATTGTGGCCCTTTCAATAAAGTGTAAGAAGTGACATGCCTAACCCATTCTCAATTCTTATTATCTATTGCAGATAAAGCTGACCCACCTCAAAGCGAACATAACTCAACAAGAATGATAATCATGGATGTATTCTACTGGTGCATCATTGCTGTCTTATCGATGTGCACAAATAATCTTAAGAAGAGCGAATTATGAACAACTTAGTTGAGCGTTTTCTCCGTTATGTGAGCTTTGAAACTCAATCTAACTCTGGTGTAAGCCAGTGCCCCAGTACGAATGGGCAAAGGGTACTTGCCGAGCAATTAGAGCGTGAACTTGTCGAGTTAGGTTTGGTTGACGTTGAGCTTGATAACCACGGCTACCTAATGGCGCGTTTACCCTCTAATGTTCGCCATGATGTCCCTGCTATTGGTCTAATTGCTCATATGGACACCGCGCCAGACGCGTCAGGGAAAGATGTAAAACCTCAAATCATTAAAAACTATCAAGGTGGCGATATTGCACTGGGTTCAAGCAATGAAGTGTTGTCGCCAGAACAATACCCTGATCTTAATACGTTGCATGGGCAAACACTTATCACTACCGATGGTACAACGTTGCTGGGCGCAGATAACAAAGCTGGCATTGCCGAGATCATTTCCGCAGTGGCTTATCTCATTGCCAACCCAAGTATTAAACACGGCGATATTTGTATTGGGTTTACTCCAGACGAAGAAATCGGTCGTGGTGCCAACTTATTTAATGTTGAAAAGTTTGGGGCAAAATGGGCGTATACCATTGATGGTGGCCCTGTAGGAGAATTAGAGTTTGAAAACTTTAATGCTACGTCGGCAGATGTAATTTGCCATGGTATTAATGTTCATCCTGGTACGGCAAAAAATAAAATGGTTAATTCAATGAACATTGCCGCTCAATTTCAATTAAAAATGCCGCCAAATGAAACACCAGAGTGCACTGAACATTATGACGGTTTTTATCACCTGACATCGATGGAAGCTTCGGTTGCGAAAACAGAACTTGGTTACATCATCAGAGACTTTGATCGTGACGGACTTGAGAAGCGTAAAGCCTTCATGCAGTATCAGGTTGATGAACTAAATCAGTCATTAGCGAAGGGGAGTGTTGAACTTATCCTTACTGACAGCTATTTCAACATGCGTGAAATGGTAGAGCCACATCAACATATTATTGAACTCGCGAAAGACGCCATGATTGCGTGTGGAATCGAGCCAGATATTAAACCAATTCGTGGGGGTACCGACGGCGCTCGTTTATCGTTTATGGGGTTACCTTGCCCAAACATCTTTACAGGTGGCTATAACTTCCATGGTATCCACGAGTTCATTTCTGTTGAAGGAATGGAAAAAGCCGTGCGCGTGATTGTGAAACTAGCGGAAAGAACATCAGAAAAATATCAATAGGCCTTGGTATCCATTGAAGAAATACACATAGAAGTACTAAAAAACCAGACCACTTCATCAAAAAGGCAAAAGGCAAGGGCGACCCTGATATTTCGTTCTGATTAGTAAACCAGCACAAAACACATAATATGATAAGATAAAAATGATATTTGGAATCAAAGGGTAAATGGGTATGTATATCGGTGAACTAGCAAAGAAATCTGGGGTAAGTATCAAAGCGATCCGACATTATGAAAGTATAGGCTTGGTTAAAACCCCAATCAGGCAAGGCCAGTATCGTATTTACGACACCAGCTACCTAGATGTTTTATCAATGATTAAACTAGCTAAGCAGCTTGGCTTTACCCTCGCGGAATTAAAAGAGATAGCGCAAGCCAAAACTCAACAAGGGCTGGTTCCGATGGATTTATTGGTGACCAAAATTAACAGTAAACGCGTCAACCTATTAGCGCAGCAAGAACAACTACAAGTAAAGCTACAAGGTTTAACTCAGCTTGAGCAAAATGTCGCGCACTACAACGCTTGTTTGTTAGAAAACTTATAAGAATGATCTATCCAAAAACCATGAGTCACTTCTGGTAAGCGGAGATTCCCTCGCCAGCACCATTTAGTGAAGCATAAGGAAACTCTGCCAACCAATGAACCTAACTTGGCACTAATTAAACAATAAGTGCTGCTGAAATCAACATTAAATATTCCTCATTGCCTGATGATATATCTTTAGCACCATGGTGCGAGGCAAAATCCGGTTAAGAAAGATGTAGAATTTGTTTTCACACAAAGGGATTTCACGAAGTTTACCGCTGAACATAGCTTTTAACCCCAACGTGGCAACTTGCTCTGGTGAAGTGCGGTTTTTACCAGCAAAGGTTCCTTTTCCTGACTTCGAGCTATCTTGGCCATCAAAGGTAAAAAAGGCGGTATCGGTGCGTCCTGGTGATAGGCAGGTGACAGTGACGTTTTGATCTTTCATTTCAACCGCTAGAGACTCCGTAATACTAGCTACGTAAGCTTTACTAGCGGCGTAGGCGGCCATGTAAGGCTGCGGCTGATAGGCTGCTGTAGAGGCGACATTCATAATATAACCTTGGCCTTGCCGTACCATGCTCTCGGCAAAGAACCGGCTTAGTTTGGTAACCGCAACCATATTTAAATGGAGCATGGCATCAACTTCTATTTCACTTAAGCTAAGATGTTGTCCATACAAACCAAAGCCAGCATTGTTAATGGCGACGTCGATTCTATCTGGATATTGGCTTAACTCAGTCAATAAGTGTTTTAGGCCTGTGCTTGTAGACAAATCGGCACTGATGGTTAGCGTGGCGCCATTTAAATTTGCTTGTAATTGATTAAGCCTGTTTTGATCACGACCATGTAAAATTAAGTTGTAGCCTTGCTCGTGCAATTGTCTTGCAAGTGCCAAACCAATGCCTGAAGTCGCGCCGCTGATAAATGCTGTTTTCATCTGTTTTCCCTTATGCTTTGTTGGTGTTCTTTCAATCTAAAGCCTCCCCTATAGGGGAGAGTCAAGGGACTTTTTTGCAAAAATAATTAACAAGGCCATCAATTAGTTTTTCAGATTCTTACAACACACACGCTAACAGTTGATCTTCCAGAGAATCATTCATTTGATCAGAGATCATCTCTATCCGACTTTCTAGGCAATCATCCAATTCGACTTCCGTCAGGTCATCACCGGTTAGGTTATAAGCAAAAACGCCTAAGTCGGTAATAAACACCGCTTTCATTCGCTCAACTCTTAATCCTACAAGTAAAGATGCCAGTTTTTGTCGGCTGAATACCTTACTGGGTGAGAATCGCCAGCCGATACTTTGAAACCCTTCTCCCTGGTTTTTGGCTTTGATAAAACCAGACTCCGGAATGGGTGTATCTGACACCAAGGGCCTAGCATGGCTATGGCTATGTTGATGCTCATGTTTATGCTGATTATCCTGTTGATGCGAACGGAATGAGCCAAACACCGTCTCCCCGACAAATTCTTCCCACGCGATTTCCCCATGCTGAGAAAAAAGCACGTGAGTACTGGGTTGACCATGTTGCTTCACGTAATCGATCAATCTTTTCTTATCGCTATCTTGGTAAAGATCCACCTTATTACCGACGACAGTGTCAGCGATGGATATTTGCTGATTGAAGGTATCGTGGCGGGTATAGCGTGAATCCGACAATTTTCGAGCATCGACGAGAGTCAGGGTTTTCTGAAGTGACAGTACTTCTCGGTAATGTGTAGATAGCAACACTTGAAGCACCTCTTTAGGGTGGCCAAGCCCCGTCGGTTCAATTAATAAACGATCGGGTTTCGCTTCAGACAATAACTGAGCTAACGCTATTTGCATGGGTAACCCAGCAGCGCAACACATACACCCTCCGGGCACTTCACGGATAAAGACCTTTTTCTCTTCATTATACTGGCCCTGGATGATGCTGCCATCCACACCAATCTCGCCAAATTCATTCACAAGAACGGCCCAACGTTCATCAGCCGGTTGGTGACGCATTAAATTTAAAATGGCTGAAGTCTTACCAACGCCCAAAAAACCCGTGATAATGTTCGTTGGTACCGACCGAATTGGACTCTGATTAGAACTCATTGATTATTCTCCTACCATCAACGTTTGTTGGGTTTATGACACGTGTACCCGCTATAGAAATGCCAACAGCTGATTGGGTAAATACACGGTCAGTCCGAGCTAACTTTACTTTAATGTTACGTTATAACATAACAATAAATTAGTTCAAGAAGACTAGATTGCCGGTTATTGTTTTGATGCTTGTGCTGATGATTATGTTAATGAATACGGCCCCAACAATGAGGCCGGAAAGTCATTAAACTTCTCTATACTTGTGCAGAATATGTTGAGGGATGTGGCAATAGTCATTCGGTCTCAAGGTCAACCGATCTTGATGCTCCTCATCACTTTTCACATAGTGAGATAATGGAAGCACCTCGATTACTATTTGCGCTGAATTTTCTTGGGTATTGATGTATCTCCGCGCGATGTCCAGATGTTTTTTGTGCCTACTGTAAACCCCTGTTCGATACTTTTTTCCTACATCTTGCCCTTGCTTATTCACGCTAAAAGGGTCGATGATTTCAAAAAAGTAAGCCATTAAGCGTGTGACTGAAACAATCGACGGATCAAACTGAGTTTTCACACACTCTGCATACCCGTCATAATCACCTAGGGTTGTATTGCTGCTACCATTTGCTCTGCCAGCTTCGGTAGAAATCACACCGGGTAAATGTCTCATAAATTCTTGAACACCCCACAGGCAACCACCAGCAAACACGATTTCTTCCATTTGTTCTCATTCTTTTATTTCTAATTTACAGCTAGAATTCGCTATTCTTGAACTCGATATGCTCAAAAACAATGAAGCTCAACGGTACCATGAGTCATTAAATTAAGCCCGTACTGCTCTCGTCTGCCACTGATTTAACCAGAAACAGAAGAGACCCAATGAGACACCCCAAAAAGCACTTCCTATTCCAAAAAATTCAATCCCTGAAGCCGTAAATAGAAACGTCAATAATGCGGCTTCTCTGGTATCACTATCTGCCATCGCAGTCGTTAAGCTATTCATCAATGCAGGCATAACGGCGAGACCCGCAATGGTCATCACCACAGCAGCCGGCACCGCACTAAATAGAGACACAAACGCCATGCCAAGCACGCCCGCGAGCAAGTAAAACACCCCCATGGAAATGGC
>NZ_JBNGCJ010000041.1:0-1286 GCF_049974785.1 Vibrio genomosp. F10 str. 9ZD137 | reverse complement strand
CCCACTGTTTTAGTTCCGTTTAAGTGCCTTGTTATAAATCAAATACTCGGTAAATGCGATTTTGGACCTTTCCAATTAAAAGAGTCTAAAACTTGTTGAAAAATTGAATGCAATGCCTCCATTGACGCAGGAGATACATCAACTTCGCCGTAATGACCGTCTGACATGGTATTTCCATACTTAGTGCCGTTTAAACAATTTAACATTAGCGCCCCACCTTCAGATTTTACCAACTGATTATCAATTGGTTTAAGATCTAATGGCTGAGGATTTCTACCTGCCCCTAGACCCCTTGAGCGATCTTCCATATGTTGTGAAGTGTTTCGCACGCCACGTAAGTTAGGAAAGGCTTTACCAATTTCACTATGTAAGTCACTTACAGAACTAGGAACATTAGGCTGTTTTTTTAAAACATTCATGAACTTATCGAAAGAGTCTAACGCATACAAAAATGAACGAGCATAAATAAAAGATTGATTATGTTGAAACTCACGAGGAATTTTACCAGACTGCCACTGTTCTCTTTTAAAAACTATTTCAACTTCTAGACTTATTTCATCCCATTTAGAACGGTCATGGGCATCATATTTAGCCTCAATTTCTTTACGTATTTCAGTTCTTCTTTGTGAGTCAGCTTCCCACTGCTCTCGAGAATGGGAGGGGCTATCTCTTTGGATTGAATTCAGGAATAAATTTAAAGCTAGATTAGCCTCATAAAATTGACCTTCAATACTCCTAAGAATTCCTTCAATATCCCAAGCTGATTCTCTATCGTCATGTTCTAGCCATGTCCCTGGTTTTATTATCTCAAATATATACACAGCAATACCTTAGATTCAAATGATGCACTATGAATTGATTTATAACGCCTTGCTAAGCGGAAAATAATGGTTGGCTATAATCGCGTAGCGATGGCCAACTGTTATTTTTCCGTTTAAGCAACTTGTTATGTGAATTATTCACTTGTTTTATAGAATGATCGACTACCAACCTTTTTAAATTGGACCTTATTTTGATCCTGTAAGTGGCGCGCAATTGTGGCAAAAAGCCAACCCGTTTTATTATCAATTTTATTGCCTTGAGGATATGCTGATTTTTTCAAATCTAGCTGATCCTTGATGTAAGTCGCAGGTACCCACGATTCACTAAATCCAGATTCAGAGGACTTAATAAAATTACAAACTTCATCTGACATTGCATTAAACAATTCATCTACTTTAGATTTATTAGACACGAGGCCTCCGATTCACATAACGCCCGGCTTAAGCGGACAAAAATTGTTGGCT
>NZ_JBNGCJ010000040.1:0-954 GCF_049974785.1 Vibrio genomosp. F10 str. 9ZD137 | reverse complement strand
CCGCGGTTAAGACGGTTCCCCAAGGCAGTCATTGGACGGTTGAGCGCTTCGGCCGCTATACTCATACGTTACAGCCCGGCCTTAATATCATTATTCCATTCATCGATCGTGTCGGACAAAAAGTCAACATGATGGAACGTGTTCTGGATATTCCCGCTCAGGAAGTGATCTCTAAAGATAATGCGAATGTCGTGATTGATGCCGTCTGCTTTATACAGTGTATCGACGCTTCCAAAGCCGCTTATGAAGTCACTGACTTGGCTCATGCAATTCGCAACTTAACGCTAACCAATATTCGTACCGTGCTTGGTTCAATGGAGCTCGATGAAATGTTAAGTCAACGGGATATGATCAATACTAAGCTACTCACTATTGTCGATGAAGCGACCAACCCGTGGGGCGTGAAAGTAACTCGAATCGAGATCAAAGATGTTCAGCCCCCTGCCGATTTAACCGCAGCAATGAATGCCCAAATGAAAGCAGAACGAAATAAGCGTGCTGATATTTTAGAAGCGGAAGGTGTCAGACAGGCCGAAATATTAAAAGCCGAAGGTCATAAACAATCTGAAATCTTGAAGGCAGAAGGTGATAAACAAGCGGCAATACTGCAAGCAGAAGCTCGTGAGCGCGCCGCAGAAGCCGAAGCCAGAGCGACTGAAATGGTATCAACGGCTATTGCTCAAGGTGACATGCAAGCGGTGAACTACTTTATCGCTCAAGGCTACACCGAAGCATTGAAATCTATCGGTGAAGCTGAAAATAGCAAGATCATCATGTTGCCATTAGAAGCCACCGGATTGATGGGTTCAATCACGGGGATTGCTGAAATGTTTAAGACGGACTCAACGAAAGAAAAATAGGTGAACATGTGTTGGAATTCTTAGATTCAATCAATCATTGGCATTGGCTAGCGTTTGGCCTTGCCCTTCTCGCAATGGAGTTGCTGGGCACCGC
>NZ_JBNGCJ010000039.1:0-2046 GCF_049974785.1 Vibrio genomosp. F10 str. 9ZD137 | reverse complement strand
ACCGCCAGTCATGTATTCACAACCGTGGTCACCGACACCTTCAACAACGACTTTTGCGCCCGAGTTACGAACACAGAAACGTTCACCAGCCATACCGCGGATGTAAGATTCACCAGACGTCGCACCGTAGAAACATACGTTACCCACCACAATGTTATCTTCAGCGATAATCGTCGATTTGGCATCTGGGTACAGTACTAACGTACCGCCAGAAAGACCTTTACCCCAGTAATCGTTGGCGTCACCTTCGACTTCGAACTTAACGCCTTTCGCGAGGAATGCACCGAAAGATTGGCCCGCACTACCGTGGAACTTAACGTTCATTGGTTGTGGTAAACCTTGGTCTTTGTAAACCTTCGAGATTTCGTTCGACAGCATGGTACCCGCAGAGCGATCCGTGTTGATGATAGGGAAGGTCGCGTTCACGGCTTCGCCTTTCTCAAGTGCTGGAATGGCAGCTTGAATCAACTTACGGTCTAGTACGTCTTCTAGGTTGTGATTCTGTTTTGTCTGGTTGTAGATACCGTCTTCAGCACGAGCCTGCTCAATGTGCAGTACTGGTGTTAGATCTAGGTTCTTGTACTTCCAGTGACCGATGTCATCACGAACTTTCAGTTTGTGAGATTGTCCTACCATTTCGTCGATAGAACGGAAGCCAAGTTCAGCCATCACTTCACGTAAACCTTCAGCCATGTATTGGAAGAAAGTCACGACGTCTTCTACGCGGCCGTCGAAACGCTCACGAAGAGTTTTGTTCTGTGTTGCGATACCAACAGGACATGTATTTTTGTGACACTTACGCATCATGATACAGCCTTCAACAACAAGTGCTGCTGTTGCTACGCCCCATTCTTCTGCGCCAAGTAGCGTTGCTACGGCAAGGTCACGTGGTGTTTTCATCTGACCATCAGACTGAACAACGATACGGTTACGTAGGCCGTTTTTCAGTAGTGTTTGGTGCGTTTCCGCTAGACCCAGTTCCCAAGGCAGACCTGTGTGACGGATAGAAGACATCGGAGATGCACCCGTACCGCCATCAAAACCTGCGATAAGTACAACGTCAGCTTTCGCTTTCGCTACGCCTGATGCAATCGTACCTACGCCTGCTTCCGAAACCAGTTTTACGTTTACACGGCCATTACGGTTCGCGTTTTTCAGATCGTAGATCAGCTGGGCCAAATCTTCGATTGAGTAGATATCGTGGTGTGGCGGTGGAGAGATAAGACCTACGCCCGGAGTCGAGTGACGCGTTGCGCCAATCCAATCATCAACCTTATCACCAGGTAGTTGACCACCTTCGCCCGGTTTCGCACCTTGAGCCATCTTGATCTGAAGTTCATCAGCGTTCGATAGGTAGTAAGATGTTACACCAAAGCGACCAGAAGCCACTTGTTTGATAGCTGAACGTTCCCAGTCACCGTTTTCTTTACGCTCGAAACGCGCAGGATCTTCACCACCTTCACCTGAGTTTGATTTCGCGCCAATGCGGTTCATTGCAACAGCCAGTGTTGAGTGAGCCTCATGCGAGATTGAACCGAAGCTCATAGCACCGGTTGCAAAACGAGTCAGAATTTTTTCAATCGGTTCTACTTCTGCTAGAGGAATAGAGCCTGCTGGGTTCTTAATGAACGCTAATTGGCTACGCAATGTTGCCGCGTTATCGCCTTGGTCATCAACGGCTTTTGCGTACTTCTTGAACTGTTCGTAATCTTTGTTACGCGTCGACTCTTGAAGTAGAGAAATCGTTTCTGGATTGAATAAGTGCTTCTCGCCGCGTTGTTTCCACTGATAAACACCGCCCACATCAAGGATCTGAGCTGGGATTTCACGAGCTGGGTAACCAACACGGTGACGAACCAGTACTTCTTTCGCGATATCATCGATCGTTAAACCTTGGATACGAGAAACAGTACCCGTGAAGTATTTTTCAACCACGGATTTGCTGATACCAAGGGCTTCAAAGATTTGTGCACCGTGGTAAGACTGCAGCGTAGAGATCCCCATCTTAGAGAAAATCTTCAGTAGACCGCCGTTCACGCCTTTACG
>NZ_JBNGCJ010000038.1:0-1611 GCF_049974785.1 Vibrio genomosp. F10 str. 9ZD137 | reverse complement strand
GGCCGTTCGCATTTCGACGCCACGGGTTTGTGAGTTGACCGCGTGACCCCAATAGAACATGGCGCGGATATTGTCTTTTTGCTCAATATTTTCTTTATTTTCTAAAACGCCATCGATCCAACGAGAAACGGGAATTCCCATATTGTTCATTGGCAGCTTTCCTCGGTATTTTCCTTGGTCGAATCGGTTTTTCACCCATTCATACTCAAGGCCCCATACGCCCGCCCAATGCTTCCACGCGCCATCAGAAAGGCCGTAATAACCAGGTAACGTGTGCGAAAGAACACCAAGATCCGTTGCACCCTGTACATTGTCGTGACCACGGAAGATGTTGGCACCACCGCCAGACTTACCCATGTTGCCAAGCGCTAGTTCGAGAATACAATAAGCACGAGTGTTGTTGTTACCTGTCGTATGTTGGGTTCCGCCCATGCACCATACAATACAACCAGGGCGATTTTCAGACAGTAGTTTTGCGGTTTTGTATACTTCTTCTTCTGTTATGCCGGTCACTCGCTCTACTTCTTCAGGCGGCCACTTGGCGACTTCTTCACGAACCTCATCCATACCAAACACACGTTGGCGGATAAACTCTTTATCTTCCCACTGATTTTTAAACACATGCCATAACACGCCCCAGATAAACGCCACGTCTGAGCCAGGTCTTAATGATACATAGTGATCCGCTTTGGCAGCTGTTCTCGTACGGCGAGGATCGGCCACGACAATCTTACAGCTGTTTTTCTCTTTGGCGATTAGGATATGTTGCATCGCAACTGGATGCGCTTCAGCAGGGTTAGAACCAATAAAGAGCGCAGACTTACAATTGTGCATGTCATTAAAGGAGTTGGTCATCGCGCCATAGCCCCAGGTGTTTGCAACACCCGCTACGGTAGTTGAATGGCAAATTCGCGCTTGGTGATCGACATTATTTGTTCCCCATAACGAGGCCATTTTACGGAACATATACGCTTGTTCGTTGCTGTGCTTGGCACTTCCTAGCCAATAAACAGAATCGGGCCCTGACTCTTTACGAATCTCTAACGCTTTATCACCAATTTCATTAATCGCTTGTTCCCATGACAGCTTTTTCCACTTACCATTTTCAAGTTTCATTGGGTATTTGAGTCGACGTTCACCGTGTCCGTGCTCACGCAGTGCTGCCCCTTTGGCACAGTGCCCACCTGCATTAAATGGGTGATCAAACGCTGGCTCTTGCCCTGTCCATACTCCGTTTTGAACCTCCGCGTAGATACCACAACCAACGGAACAGTGGGAACAAATCGTTCGTTTAATCTCTGTTTTGGCATCGCTAGGGACTGATTTCGCTTCTGCTTTTTTCATCATTCCCGGTGCGAACAGACAAGCGCTTGCGACCGCGCCCCCCGCAGCCAAAGAGGAATTTTTCATAAAGGCACGACGACTCACACCAAATTGATTCTCTTTTTTAGTCACGCTATCTGAGCGTTTTGTTAATTTCATTGGTTTGCTCCTATAGCGAGTCGTAATAATCACGGATGTGCTGAGTTTCGTGGTACCCATCTGTTTCTTTTTGTTGGGGCGTTAACACCGCTTCTTCAGCCGATACTTTAGTGCTAACACCGGCGGCGA
>NZ_JBNGCJ010000037.1:0-567 GCF_049974785.1 Vibrio genomosp. F10 str. 9ZD137 | reverse complement strand
TGAACGCATCGTCACAGGCTGGTGGGATGGCAATGACATAATCCGTGACTATTTCATTGCTCGTAGTGCTGAAGGTCGCTGGCTTTGGCTTTTTCGAGATCAGCAGAAAAACTGGTTTGTTCACGGTCAATTTAGTTAATGTTGATATGAAATACGCCGAACTTTTTTGTCAGAGTAACTTTTCTTTTTTAACCGGTGCTTCACATGCGGAAGAGTTGGTGATTCAGGCTGATTTTTTACGTTATCAAGCCATCGCCATTACCGATGAGTGCTCTGTCGCAGGCGTGGTTCGAGCACATACGGCCATCAAAGATCACCATCTTGCTATCAAACAGATCATTGGCAGCATGTTCTGGCTAAACGCTGAATGCCAGCTGGTATTGCTTTGCCCTAACCGACAAGCCTATGCCGAACTGTGTCGAATTATCACCAATGCCAGAAGACGCGCTAACAAAGGAGAGTACCAACTTTCAGAGTGGGACATCATGTCGGTGCAACATTGTTTGATCATTTGGTTACCTTGCCATCACTCCATCGACCGCCATTGGGGAAAATGGCTTAATCAAC
>NZ_JBNGCJ010000036.1:0-991 GCF_049974785.1 Vibrio genomosp. F10 str. 9ZD137 | reverse complement strand
GCTCTAAGCCATTGAGAACTTCAATGGCTCCAGCATTATATTGTTCAGTCATAATACGGAATATACTTAGTAGATAATTAAGTTATTACATTGCTATTGGTGTAAAGAGACCTTTAACACGGCTCGCGAGTTCAAATGCCATCAGAAGCACATATGAGCGTTTTGCGTAAAAAGTGACAAAATCGCTGAAACAATCAGCGTTCACAACAACAAAAGTATAGGTAGAACATAGTCTGGAAGTGGCCCTCTTATGTCAAGAGAGATAGGTAAGTAACAGGTAAAATTATGACTCCTCCCTCAGTGGAAGAAAGAAAACCTAAATTAATAGCTTTCTAAATCACAACTCGTCTCTTCTGCACGAAAAAGAGACAAAAAAGATTGTTGAGTATTCTATAAAGCGAGAAATTCAATAATTTGAGCTGGGTATCGTTCAAAATCAACAAAGCTATGATCACCACCTTGCTCAACCGTTTGTTTCGAGAAAGCAAACCGTTCAACAGCCTGACGATAATCAAGAACTTCATCCCCAGTTTGTTGCAACAGCCAAAAATCTTTAGGGTTCGCGATAGAAGTAACATCTAACGTTTTTAGCTGCTGTATATGAATCGGATCCAAAACATACTGCACATGAGTATAAGGATTAGTCTGCTCACCTAAGTAATCCACCAGCAGTTCGTAAGGCTTAACCGCAGGGTTAATTAATACCGTTTTAAAGCCAAATTTTTCATTCAACCAAGTGGATAAATAACCTCCAAGAGAGCTCCCCACTAACCCAATGTCATAATCGGCCTGGTACTCTTCAATCAAAGCTAATAAGCAATGGGCGGCTTCTTCGGGAAAGCAAGGAAGCTGCGGAGTAACCAGCGTAATATCCGGCCGGTTAGCCGCGCAATACTCCTTCATCACCTTGGCTTTATGCGACTGAGGTGAACTGTTAAAACCGTGGATATACAGTAACAAGGGTCTTTTAGATGAAGGCATCGTTAATAAC
>NZ_JBNGCJ010000035.1:0-554 GCF_049974785.1 Vibrio genomosp. F10 str. 9ZD137 | reverse complement strand
ATTTTTCATTCCATCGTTGGGTTTCGTGTTTACGGCACAATGTTTAGTTTGGGTGGTAGCGTTGTTCACACCTTAATGCGGCGTTATGCGAACTATCGGGTTGGAGGATATATGACGAATCAAGTAAAGGATAACTGCAAGTATCTAGGCTCCGAATATCAAATGCCTTCTTGCTTGGGTTTTCCTGTCGACAATTCGAAGATTGAAGAATTGAGTTCTAGCGATCTTGAAAGTATCGATTCAAACGGTATCTATTTTTCGACAGCTTGCTGGCGTAACTATATTGCAACCTGGGAAGTTCAAGGTAACAAGCTATATTTGGTTAACCTAGAAGGGAAATACCGCCTTGTTGATAATGAGCCTTTGTTTGCGAGTTGGTATTCAGGAATATTTGAATTGCCTCAAGGGGACTTGGTTGACTGCAATGTAGAGCTGGGCTTTCAACTAAGTTATACAAAGGCAGTAAAACTCAAGTTTGTCGCGGGTATTTTGGTGGAAAGCACTCTCAGATACATTATCTAAAAGGTGCGCATAACAATAAATTTAAGAGTGAT
>NZ_JBNGCJ010000034.1:0-1891 GCF_049974785.1 Vibrio genomosp. F10 str. 9ZD137 | reverse complement strand
ATTGATATCATGCATAAAATGGCGTTGGATGATCATTTAGATATCGACTTGTTTATGCTTTTCTTAGAAAGCGGTGTGTACAAAGAATACGCGACTCGCTTTTTACCTGAAGCCCAGGTCGATGAAGTCGATATTGAAAAGTTTCGCTCGTAAAGCTAGCCGTTTTTGAGTGAAAATCACGCAATAGAGAGTCAAACACTCTCTGTTGCGCCTCTTCCCCTAAATAGAGAATATTGTCGACACAATGTCATCGGTCTCACATCTCTTATCATTCTTGTCGTTATCTGTATTTTAATCTTAATTCATTGAAAATCAGGCTTAATGTTCAATATTTCGAACCAATATCTCGCATCTTATCTAAAATCAAACACCTATACCTTAGTCTAAAGTGTCGACAATTTACTTGATTGTCGACACTTTAATGGTCTATTTTATAAACACAGCAGCAGATTGTTGACACGAATCGGGTTAGCTCAAGTAACTTATTCATCCCAGTAACCGGTCAACCAAGATAATGTGAGTGCATGAACATGAACAGTACCATTTCAGAATTGAGTCTCTCTTACGAAGCCAAAACTCGTGCGCCTGAAAAAGAAAACACCAAATCAGAAAGCTTAACTGAATATCTGATTGAGGCGATTGTTGGCGGTGATATCCCACCGGGAAGCAAAATATCTGAGCCTGAACTGGCGAAACGATTTGAAGTCAGTCGTGGGCCGCTTAGAGAAGCGATTATGCGCGTTGAAGGGCTGGGTTTAATCGAGCGCATCCCACATGTTGGCGCAAGGGTGATTACCTTTTCCCAAGAAAAACTCATAGAGCTGTATTCCGTGAGGGAAGCGTTAGAAGGGATGGCCGCCCGACTTGCGGCAAGACACATTACACCAGACGAGTTAATCAAGTTAGAACAAGTATTGGCAACCCATTCTAAACATATCGATCAAGTTGAGGGGGCGTCTTACTTTCATCAACATGGCGATTTTGATTTCCATTACCGAATCATTAAAGCCAGCCGAAATAGCAAATTGGTCTCCCTATTATGTGGAGAGCTTTACCACTTGCTGCGTATGTATCGTTATCAATCGCCTCGGGCGCAATCAAGGCCAACAGAAGCGCTGGAGGAGCACAAATTTATTCTACAAGCGATACGCAATCGTGATGAAGAGTTGGCTGAAATGCTCATGAGACGACATATTTCTGGTAGCCGAAGACTCATAGAAAAACAGATTCAACAAGATGACACCTAGCTGTTTTTTGTCTGGTCAGCGACGTTCTAGCCACTGTAGGTCTAGCAAGTAATACAAGACAGAACAATGAAAATGAATAGTAATAAAAATGCATAGTAATAAAAATGAATAACAACTATCGACTGAGTTAAAGGGAGTTTAACCATGAAAATATCACCGGGGGCCAAATTTAGGCTTGCTGTCGAACACAATAATCCACTGCAAATTGTTGGTACGGTCAACCCATACTGCGCAATGATGGCGAAAAACATCGGCCACCAAGCAATTTATTTATCGGGCGGGGGCATCGCGAATGCGTCGTATGGGCTACCTGATTTAGGGATTACAACACTCAATGATGTGCTCGTGGATGTTGAGCGAGTCACCAACGCTTGCGATTTACCATTGTTGGTCGACATCGACACAGGATTTGGTGGTGCGTTTAACATTGCCAGAACGATCAAGTCGATTGAAAAAGCAGGCGCGGCGGCGGTGCATATGGAAGATCAGGTTGCACAAAAACGGTGTGGTCATCGACCAAACAAGGCCATTGTCAGTGCGCAAGAAATGGTGGACCGAATCAAAGCCGCAGTGGATGCACGAAACGATGAAAACTTTGTCATTATGGCGCGAACCGATGCATTGGCGGTAGAAGGGATTGATAG
>NZ_JBNGCJ010000033.1:0-629 GCF_049974785.1 Vibrio genomosp. F10 str. 9ZD137 | reverse complement strand
ATCGCGGATAACGGATACTTAAGCTACAACGCTCAAGGCATATTAACCGATGCCATCACTGACAATGCGACGTTAGGTGGTAACGATACGGTCACGCTAGGAATTGGGACTAATGTAGTACTCGGCGGTAACGGCAGTGACGTGATCACCACAGCAGGTGGAGATGATCAAATCATCGGTGATAACGGTCAGTTTACTTATGATGCTCAGGGCGTGATCACTCAAGCGAAAACCACGGACCTTTCTCAAGGTGCTGCTGATGTTATTTCAGCCGGTGACGGGGTTAACCTCGTATTGGGTGGCCAAGGTGGCGACACGATCACCACAGGAAACGGCAACGATGTCGTCATTGGTGATAATGGTCAAATAGATTTGGTTAACGGTATACGCCGAGAAGTGTTTAGTACCGATACGACCAATGGGACTGGTGGAAACGATGTCATTTCAGTCGGTGCTGGTGATGATCAAGTTATCGCAGGTGTGGGTAACGACAGTGTTACTAACGCTGCTGGTGAAACGATCATTATTGGTGACGATGGACAAATCAGCAGCGATGCTTCAGGTCGCTATACCTTAGCAAAAACTGGCGACATTACGATTGGTGGTAATGATAGCATTGTTGGCGGATC
>NZ_JBNGCJ010000032.1:0-611 GCF_049974785.1 Vibrio genomosp. F10 str. 9ZD137 | reverse complement strand
TTAAGTAGTGAGCAACGCCACCACAAAACCTATCCATACCACCGTAATCACACAACCCAACCTTGAACTCAGAACGCCAAGCGTTGGGAATCTGCCTTAAACGCCTTGTTATGCCTGTAGTTGCAAGAAGTAATGATACGTCCCTGATTCCCTTTCATAACCTAAAGACTCATACAGCTTCTGGGCATTCACATTACTCTCAGCGGTCTCTAGAGCCAAACCTTTAACATTGTCCTTTTGACCCATATCTTTCGCTGCATCCATTAGCTTCTTCGCCACCCCTTGCCTTCTTGCTGTGTCTAGAACGAATAAGTCGTTTAGAACCCAAGTTCTAGCAGCCGAAACAGAAGAGAAGCTTGGGTACAATTGAGTAAAACCTAGACCATTACCTTTATCATCAAGTGCTAAATATATAACAGATTCATTGTTATTTAAGCGCGATTCAATAAACTTGCGAGCAACAGTGAGGTCGCTTTCTTGACCATAAAACACTCTATATGCATCAAAAAGAGGAGAAATCAGGTCTAATTGTTCAATTGTTGCTTTTACTATTTCCATGTACAAAATCCATTTTATTGTAGAAAGGCATAACGCTCGCTTAAGCTGCAACC
>NZ_JBNGCJ010000031.1:0-1003 GCF_049974785.1 Vibrio genomosp. F10 str. 9ZD137 | reverse complement strand
AGTTTCGTACAATAAGCGCCCAAACGGCGTTGTTGGGTCGGCGCGGCATCTATCCAGCCATTTTCGACCATAACATCGACAAACTCAGCCATTTCGACATCAACGTCCGAAAACGCATTTCGAATGATTTCGATTGCCTCGTCAAAGGTATACTGTGTGGCCTCGCCTTCCCCGAGTACAGGCATAGATGCTAAGTGGTTCCATGGCTGCATTTGATCGAGTTCATGCACTTTCGCCATCAGTGATCCCGCTTTTTGCCCCACGTGACGATTCAACTTCGTAACGGATATCATAGAATCGAGTGTTTGTTCCGAGATTCGGCTTCCGTGTAAGCTTGATTCCAGAAAATGGATGTCGCGGGTGTGCGAACGTTTGTCTGCCTCTGTATGACGCCACCCTGCTAACGCATTGAGTATGGAAGCAAAGCTCTCTTGATGCAGTGACATAGCGTCTTGAATGGCTTGCCATGCGGCTGGTTGTTTCTCAAAATCACAGCCATAAAGCAAACTTGCCGCTTGAGAGAACCCCATCATTTCTTTGGAACCATCTGGGTACTTAAGCGTAACCTCTAGGGTTCCAGTCAGGTTGTCATACATTCTGCCCCAAGCGTCTTTTCCATCAACTTCTAGTGCCGTAATCAATTGCTCCTCCGTCACTGAGAGCCGGCTATCAGCCAGTTGTCGTAAACAATCAAACTGGAACGCTTGCCCCGAAACATCCGGGCTAGGATGAGCCAAAACCTGCTCAACATACGCTTCGTCAGCATGAGTAATGGTATCGCGGTAAGGACTAAAGGCTTGGTTAAGTTCTGAGTTAAGTTTTGCGACTCTCCCCATGAGTGATTTGGCGACATCATTCGATGAATCAACGGAGGCGTAGCAAGTCGCCACGGTATTGATGGTTGCCATCAGTGTGCCCGCCGCTTCAGAGGTTTGCACCGCGTTTTGCATTACGTTCACTTGAGTACGATTTTCGACATGTGCTTTGAGAGATCGGAAGAGCG
>NZ_JBNGCJ010000030.1:0-238 GCF_049974785.1 Vibrio genomosp. F10 str. 9ZD137 | reverse complement strand
AATGGTTTCACTTGGTCTTGGGGGGGCCTGAGAAACCTCAATGAACTGCTCAAGTACTCGTTTCCACTGATGCTTTCTACGCTTGTGGCGTTTGGATTGACTGGTGCGGAAAAATGGATCATTGGGTATTCTTTTTCTATTGAAACCCTTGGTCTATATGCCGTGGCAGCTAAATTTTCTCTGGCTATGTGTATTCTGATCCAACCATTTAGCATGTGGTGGATGCCCAAGCGGTTTA
>NZ_JBNGCJ010000029.1:0-2402 GCF_049974785.1 Vibrio genomosp. F10 str. 9ZD137 | reverse complement strand
TGCCGTGGTTGCTGATGAAGTAAGAACACTTGCGAGCCGAACTCAAGCTGCGACGGTTGAAATTCAAACCATGATTGAACAGCTTCAAAATGAAAGTCAAAGCATCGCGGGCATTACGGAGCAAACCGTAGGGCAAGCGCAACATAGCCAGGAAGTGATCACCAGCATCGGTGAAGACATCAATTTCATCGCCGATTCAGCCAACCACATTAATGACATGAGTGTGCAAATCTCTACGTCTGCACAAGAGCAAAGCGCGGTTGCGAATGACATCGCAAGTGAACTGTCAGATATTCGAACTCAGTCTAATACACTGAAGAGCGTCTCAGAGAAGTCTCTTGCAGGCGTGGCTAGCCTCACTGAATCCTCACGTGAGCTTGGCGAGGTATTGAAACGCTACGAAACCTAATCACACCAAAAAACGAGTACCCTAGAAAACGAGTACCCCAGCCAATTAGCTGCCAAAAATAAGAGGAGAAACGACTCGGGTCGCATCTCCTCTTTTACTTCTAGTCCAATTTAAACTTCAACTTCAATTTCGACTGCAATTTAGAAATGTAAACATCGCTTTTGTACTTTCTGCCAATTCCTATCGTCCTAATACCTCAACACCTCCTGGTCGTGCGAAACTATTTTCTCCAATGTGGCAACCATTTGAATAGAGACAAGGCCATCAGAGGCTCTGTTTTACCCCTTAAATTTGACATTTCGGGCATTCATAAAATGTTGATATTGTTGAATTTATTTTCCTAAGTTTTTATGCGTAACGGTGTTAGGCTTAACACAGATTCCCCTTTATACAATGAAAGAAGACAACATGACCAACTCTGATCTGACCTATCAGCAACACGATTTTTCTCGCCAGGACTTGCAAGGACACGTTTATCGCAGGTGTACCTTTTTTAATTGCAACTTCGACCGCGCAGATCTCAGTGACGCGAAATTTACCGACTGTCGATTTATTGAACCTAAAGCGCTTGAGGGGTGTACTTTCCGCTACACCAACCTAAAAGATTCGAGCTTTACCAATTGCATGTTAACCATGTGCCAGTTTAACGGGGCTGATTGCTTCGGTATCGAACTGCGCAAATGTGATTTAAAAGGCGCCAATTTCCAACAGGCCAACTTTTCAAACAGAATCAGTAATGCGGTGTTTTTCTCATCGGCCTACATTACCGGATGCAATTTAACCTACAGCAACTTCGAGCGAGCATTACTTGAAAAATGCGAGCTATTTGAAAACCGTTGGAATGGCGCTAACTTGTCCGGCGCAAGTTTAAAAGGATCCGATTTATCTCGCGGAGAATTTAGTCCTGAACAATGGGGAACATTTGGCATGGAACAATGCGACCTCACTCATGTGGAACTCGAGGGGTTGGATATCCGTCGAGTTTCGATGTTTGGTGTTAAAGTCTGCGACTGGCAACAAGCGCAACTTCTAGAGCCTTTTGGCCTCATCGTTCTTTAGTTCTCTTCTGTCTGGGGTGCTTGGTAGACGTTAGCGGATCACCTTGCACCGTTTGGCTTTTACGATTTTGCCTTTCACAATCGGCATAACTGCGTATAATCCCCCGCTTCATCACGTCATACCCATTGTCAGCGAGATACTCATGTCAAAAATGTTTTTTAAAGGCCGCATCGAAACGCGCCAGAACCACGTTAAATCCGGCTATAACGTAGATCGCGATGTAAAATTAGGCACACCAGAAGCCCCGGTTTCCGTACTAGTCAATAGTGAAGCGAGAAAAGCAGAAATAGAAGCCTTAATCACAGAGCAAGGAATTGTTGCCGATATTGTGGTTGATGCTGCTCAAGAAGAAAATACATTAGAACTTGAAACCTTGCTCAACAAGCCAAAACCAACCACATTTGAAAAAACACCCAACCGCAACGATCCTTGTTCTTGTGGAAGCGGTAAAAAATACAAAAAGTGCTGCGGTTAATAACTCACGCACATCGCGATAAGTAGCCGATCGTTGTATCTTGGCAGTAACGAGACTTAATTAGCAACGAAACTTAGTCAGCAACGAAACTTGGTCAGTCAGAAAAAAATACGTGCGGGAGAGATCTATGTTTACTCTTTTTGATGGTGGTATGGGACGCGAGCTAAAACGCATAGGCGCGCCTTTTTCTCAACCACTATGGAGTGCTCAAGCACTGATAGAATCTCCACAGCATGTTCAACAAGCGCACCAGAGCTTTATCGATGCGGGCTGCGATGCCATTACTGTCAATAGTTACGCTTGTGTCCCCTTTCACCTAGGGGTCGAACTGTACCACTCTCAGGGTCGTGAATTAGCAAGAAGCGCGGCTCAGTTGGCCAGAAACGTTGCCGATCGAAACACGGCAGACCGAAACACTGCGGACCGAAACAAAAATATCACCGTAGATCGGAAGAGCGG
>NZ_JBNGCJ010000028.1:0-723 GCF_049974785.1 Vibrio genomosp. F10 str. 9ZD137 | reverse complement strand
ATCCCTCTTAAATTGCTTGTTATGAGTATGACTCAAATGGTGTGAGGTCTATACCTTCGATATCGCACACCGCTTTAATCGTTGGGTTCAAGCAAAGACGCTTTAAATACGCAGCCAGGTGCTTGAAATCGAGTGGCGACTTTTCAATTGGCAACGACCATTCTGCAAGCATAAACAAGAAGTAGTCACATGCTGTTAAGGTATCACCCAGCAAGTAATCGTGACGTTCTAACTGGTCGTTGATAATTGACAATGCATCAGCAATTCTTTCGTCCTGCGCCGCTATAACATTTGGAATAGTAGCTTCATCGTTAGTATGACGATGAGGGTAGTAGCGAACCATGAGTTCCGCTTGTAACGTATTATTGAGAAACGCGAGCCATTGATAAAACATAGGACGAGTTGGGGCACCTAACGATGGCATTAAATCTGACTCAGGGTGTAATTCGCAAATGTGCATGCAGATAGCTGGACTTTCGAAAATTGGCTGATCATCCACAACTAAAGTCGGTATGCGCCCTGCTGGGTTGAGCCTAAGATAATCCGCTGATTTTTGAGAGTTCGATTTTTTATCAACTAACAACAGCTCATAGTCTGCTTTTAAATGATGAAGCAAAAAATGAGGAGCTAGACTCGCGTTGTTTGGATAGTAATAAAGCTTGAACAAAATTGACTCCTTGTCTCTAAAGTTGCGGATACTCATAACGCTCTGCTAAGCGGCAA
>NZ_JBNGCJ010000027.1:0-2549 GCF_049974785.1 Vibrio genomosp. F10 str. 9ZD137 | reverse complement strand
TCAGACGCAAGGACATGGCGCTTGGCGGGCAAGGCGCTCCGTTAGTCCCCGCTTTCCATCAAGCTATTTTTAGTGCGACTCACTCCAGCGTCGTCGTGTTAAACATTGGGGGAATATCGAATATTTCAGTGTTGCGACCCAATCAAAAGGTCATCGGCTACGATACCGGACCTGGGAATATGCTGATGGATGCTTGGTGCCAAAAGCACCGAAACCGACCGTATGATAAAGATGCTGAATTTGCGTATCAAGGCAACGTCGAACCTTCCCTTCTCTCGGCATTACTTGCAGAAAGCTATTTGCAGAAGCCCCCACCGAAAAGTACCGGACGTGAGCTGTTTAATCTCGATTGGCTTACGAAACATTTAGTGGACCATTACGTGCCCGCCGAGGATGTCCAGCGTACGCTATGTGAATACACCGCCCTCACTATCTGTGAACAAATCAGGCTCTATAAAGTCGGTCTATCCCCAGAATTATTAGTTTGTGGCGGAGGAGCACAGAATCCATTGCTCATGATGCGTTTAGCCGAGCTGCTACCAGACTGGCAGGTTGCTTCCACTTCAGAAAAAGGGGTTGATGGTGACTTTATGGAAGCCATCGCTTTTGCCTGGCTAGCTCAAAGACGCCTTCACGGACTAAGCAGCAATTTGCCTGAGGTCACCGGTGCCAGTAAGCTTGCCTCCTTAGGCGTAATCTATCCATCCAATTAAAAGGCTTAACATGACTAATGATGCCCTTATTTCTGCCCTTTCTCATCTGGTATCGGAGGGGCGTAACCCCGACACCATGGATATCGATCTTCTTTCAGCAGAGCAAATAGTGGGTAGGCTCAATCAACAAGATAAGCAAGTACCTATCGCGGTTGAGAAAGAGTTGCCTCAAATCGCCAAAGCGGTTGATAAGATCGCTCACGCCTTTCAAAACGGAGGTCGCCTGATTTACATGGGTGCTGGTACCAGTGGTCGATTGGGTGTATTAGATGCCTCAGAATGCCCACCGACGTTTGGTGTTTCAAACAAGATGGTTATCGGCCTCATCGCCGGTGGACCAGAAGCAATTTTGAAAGCTAAAGAAGGCGCGGAAGATTCGCTGACTCTCGGTATTGAAGATCTGAAAGCCATTCAGTTTTCAGAAAATGATGTCGTGGTAGGCATCGCTGCTAGTGGCCGCACACCTTACGTAATTGGTGCACTCAACTACGCCAATCAGATTGGCGCGGTGACGGTTGCGCTGTCTTGTAACCCTGGCTCTCCGATCGCTGAGATTGCTCAAATCGCGATAAGCCCAGTGGTGGGCCCAGAAGCCTTAACCGGTTCCACACGCCTCAAATCAGGTACCGCGCAAAAGTTGGTGCTTAACATGCTGACGACTGCCAGCATGATTCGCATTGGTAAAAGCTACCAGAACCTGATGGTCGACGTAAAAGCGACCAATGAAAAGTTGGTTGCTCGCGCTGCTCGTATCGTTATCCAAGCAACCGAATGCGATATTCAACAAGCAACGAAAACTCTGGATGTCACTGGATATGATGTGAAGTTGTCTATTCTGATGATTTTAACAGGGTTGGACCTCGATAGCGCGAAGCAACAACTTCTGCACCAACAAGGGTTTCTTAGAAAGGCGGTTGAAAGTAGCAAACCCTCTTAACTGATGCGGCGAAACTGATGTCGCTTAACTAATACATCTTGAACATAGCGCTCGCTTAGCCCGTGGGCCAAGCATTGGCCAGGTTGTTTCCCTAGTCAATGCTTTACTTGTTTATGGTAGACACCCATTCATCAGTTGCTGTATTCAGACCAACCGCGTTGCCACTCCATGCGAAATTTCTGTGATTCTTCGGTTCCTTCACATACCCCTTCATAGTACTGACCAGACAGTCCCATTTGGTAAGCAAAATTAGGATTACAGTACTCTGTCACTCCCACAGTATATCCTTCGGTGTATTCCGACACTTTAACGCCACCAAGCTTTGATAAGTCTTTGTATGAACGTTCAGTATGTCCTTTAATTCCATCTTGGTATCCAATTTGATACCAATCCCCGCTTTCCGCTAACTGCTCTGTACTACTAGCACAGCCAGTAAGAGCGCCAACCAAAGCCAGTGCGATAATATGTTTCATTATTTTCCTTTCGCTTATAACGTTTTACTACAACATGACATTTAATTTCCTATCCCGCCACTTAATTTTGATAGCGTCCTTTAAAATCGGTCACAGGCCTTTGAGATATGATGGCAACCGTTTACGTCCGGCACGAACCACTTAATTATATTGGATACCACTCAGCTAGGTATATGACCACTGAGTGGTTTACTGAATGTGCCTATTCATTGGGTTAGTTATCATAGAGGCTGAACTGATAATTTAAATCAAAGGATGACCCTATGTTGTGGTTTTTTACTTGTGTTGCTGCCCTTATTGGCGGCTATTTTATTTATGGCGCTTTCATTGAAAAAGTTTTTGGTATCAATGAAAAACGTAAAACGCCCGCTCACACGAAAACCGACGGTGTGGATTACGTTCCAATGTCGACACCAAAAGTTTACC
>NZ_JBNGCJ010000026.1:0-720 GCF_049974785.1 Vibrio genomosp. F10 str. 9ZD137 | reverse complement strand
TGAAACACCCACCTTGCATATCTGCCGCTGTTAGCTTACCAGAACGTGCTTTCTTAGAGACAGCCATTAGCTCTTCAGATAGCTCGTAAATGCCTTTCTTGTTCACGTCTTTGAAGACTGGAACAACAAGACCATTTGGCGTATCAACCGCGATACCCACGTTTACGTATTTCTTAAGAATGATGCTTTCACCATCGTCAGAAAGAGAAGAGTTAAACGCAGGGAATGCTTCTAGTGCCTTAGCAACTGCCTTCATGATGAACACAAGTGGCGTGATCTTCATGCCAGTATCTTTCTTCGCTTCGATTGCGTTCTGTTCTTTACGGAATGCTTCTAGCTCAGTGATGTCAGCGTTGTCCCACTGTGTAACATGAGGAATCATTACCCAGTTACGGTGCAGGTTAGCGCCAGAGATCTTCTTGATCTTAGAAAGTTTCTGAACTTCCGTTTCGCCAAACTTGCTGAAGTCAACTTTTGGCCATGGTAGTAGACCAAGAGCAGAACCGTCACCGCCTTTGCCAGATGCTGCAACGCCAGACTCTAAACGCTTCAGTGCATCTTTCACGTAAGACTGAACGTCTTCTTTTAAGATGCGGCTCTTACGGCCTGTACCTTTGACCTTAGCAAGGTTAACGCCAAATTCACGAGCGATACGACGAACAACCGGTGAGGCGTGTGCATACTCATGGTTATCTTGGAAATCGCCGGTTGCTGCTGGAG
>NZ_JBNGCJ010000025.1:0-1109 GCF_049974785.1 Vibrio genomosp. F10 str. 9ZD137 | reverse complement strand
CGCTCTTCCGATCTTGCTCTTTTCGGCAGGTGGTGGCTAAATAATTCAGCGTCGCTAAACCAGGCCCTAACTCTAATGCATTACTTGCCCATCGCTCACCTAATTGGTACAAGGTTTTGTCGAGAGTCGGTGTGATTTCCAGTTCACTGAATTCACCGCGAGCACCAAAGATAGTTAAATAGTCTTCAATGGTGATATGATCTTGAACTTGTGTATCTTCTTTTGTTTCTGGGTATAGCCAGCACAATTTATCGCTATTTGGTTCGACCACAAAGATAGGCCATTGATAGCTTCGAAAGACTTCATAAACAGAAAGGAGTCGGTGTCTTAATCCACAGCTGGCATTCAGTTTAATTTCTTCTCCACGTTTTTTGAGATCGTCAGCAAGTACTTTTATTGATTGCTTGATTAAAGCGGTATTAGTGACTGATGGAATGATGAATAACTCTGAAGTAATAGCGCGTTTTTCGAGCACTTTAGATAAGCGGAGGTACGCGGCCTCTTGAGTTGTATCACCAATAAATACGATGTGCGAGCTAATGGTACGATGATCCAGCAGTGGGGTAACAAGGCGGATAGGATCTTGATCAATAATCCCAACATGAACTGCCATAACTTTTCCTCAAGTTCAGCTTGCAACAAAGAGTGAGTAAGGAGAGCACTGCAAGCGGTGTAAGTTAGATATGATGATGATCCCATAGAAAAACAAGGGCGACTTTAAATTAAAGTCGCCCAACGGATAAATCGAAGCTTTGGTTTTGTATTTTCTAACGATTACAATTTAAAGCGATGCACCAACTCTCCTTGCTGACTAGCTAAGCGAGTGAGGTTTGCACTGGTGTCTGCAATTTCAGACATCGCCTGATAGCTTGAATCAGCAATTAGGTTTATCTCTTCAATGTTTTTGGCAATCTCAGAGGTGGTTTCATTTTGCTCACTCGCTGCTTGAGAAATATGCGAACTCATGTGGCTTATTTCTAAGATGAGCGCTTGAATTTCTTCCATTGCACTGTTGGCATTGGAAGCCTGTTCAACCGAGAGTTCCATATCATTCTTACAGCTTTCGATCACTTTACTGGCCGATGATGAACTGAGATCGGAAGAGCGGT
>NZ_JBNGCJ010000024.1:0-989 GCF_049974785.1 Vibrio genomosp. F10 str. 9ZD137 | reverse complement strand
CCAGCGTGCCGCCACACCCGATCGCTCTACAGATCGATCAGGAGATGGTTTTGGTTGAAGGTGGAACATTTACCATGGGTTCCAATAGCCCAAATGCCACCAAAGCAGAAAATCCAGCACGAGAAGTGACCGTAGACAGCTTCTATATTGCACAATTCGAAGTGACCCAAGCACTGTTTGAATCAGTGATGGGGGCATCTCACAGCTTCTTTCAGGATCCACAGGTACCAGTTAATAACTTAAGCTGGCAACAAGCGAATTATTTTATCGAGCAATTGAATGAACTCACCGGTGAAGCGTATCGACTTCCAACCGAAGCCGAATGGGAGTTCGCAGCGACAGGTGGAACAAAGAGTCAAGGCTTTACCTACAGCGGATCGAATAATATTGACGATGTCGCGTGGTTTGCCGGGAACTCGAAAAACAGAGCACACCCGGTAGGCCAAAAGATGCCTAATGAACTTGGCTTGTATGACATGACAGGTAACGTCGGAGAATTTGTAATTGATGCCTTCGATGATACGTTCTATCGATTTGGACCAACAGATAATCCAAATAATGCTCATCACAGTGATGTCCACTTATCTCATAAATCCGTCCGAGGGGGCAGTTTTGCTTACGATGCCACGCTCTCTGAGAATTATCGCCGAGATTTTGCAAGCCAATCAATTATCATGTCTGACATGGGTTTACGCCTAGCCAAAGACGTTAAATAAGGACCATTCATGTTATACACTCGATTGTCAGCGTTAACGCTCGCATTATTCTGTCTAGGACCTGTATCAGCGTCAGAAAGTAACCCAGACCTAGTGCTACAAATTACGGTTGATGGCCTTCGTGCAGACTTGCTTGAACGCTACAAGCATAACTTCGGTGAAGGTGGTTTTCGTTACTTGATGGATGAAGGCGCTTACTACACCAATGCACATTACCAACACGGAAATACAGAAACTATCGTGGGTCATGTCTCTTTAGCAACCGGCGCCCCA
>NZ_JBNGCJ010000023.1:0-606 GCF_049974785.1 Vibrio genomosp. F10 str. 9ZD137 | reverse complement strand
AATCCCTCTTAAATTGCTTGTTAGGCTTAAACTCGCTTGACCATTAATAGATCAACAATAACTGAACCTTCAAATTCCTCAGACATAAAACCATCGGCGAATTCAAAGCCATGTTTAGAATAAAACTGAATTGCTGCTTCATTGTTGTCGAGCACATATAACTTGATCGTTTTTGTGCCTAGAGCTTGGGACTCTTGCTCTAAATGAGTTAGAAATCTGCTACCAAGTCGTTGACCATAGACACTAGGACATAAGTAGAGTTTGCTTAGTTCTATAATTTCTGCTCCCTCCGGGGAAGCAAAATAAGACATGAACCCAACAACCTTGTTGCCTCTTTCAGCGACAACTACAGTCTCGGTGTTATTTCTTATTGTTTTCTGCCATTCATCTACACGTAATGAAACGGTAAAGCCATTAATATAATCAGCAGGCATAAGCCCATCGAATGCAGACTTCCACGAGTTCACGTGAATTTGTGCGATTTCCCGAGCGTCCGTTTGGACTGCTTTCCTTAGATTAACTCCCACTGATTCCTCCTTGAAGCCTAACGCTGCGTTAAGTAGTGAGCAACATTGCCACCTAACCTAAACCATTGTGCCATAAACA
>NZ_JBNGCJ010000022.1:0-569 GCF_049974785.1 Vibrio genomosp. F10 str. 9ZD137 | reverse complement strand
AGCGCCACTTAGTAAGGCGTTATGCGCCAACCGTAGAGAATATATATGTCCAGTTTCAAATTGGTTCCAGAATTGTATTGCGAAGATATTGAAGTTACTAAAAAATTCTATGTTGAAGTGTTTGGCTTTGAAGTGAAATATGAAAGAGTCGAAGAAGAGTTTGTATATTTCACTTTAAATGACGTTGATATAATGGCTGAAGGAATAAACGGAGTTGGCCGTCGATGGATTACTGATAAAATGGAAAAACCATTTGGCAGAGGCGTCAATTTCCAATGGGACGTTTCTGAAATAGATGAATTGTATTTTAGAGTAAAGGCATCTGTACCAGATTCGATTTTTCTTGAAATGGAAACCAAAGAATACCAATGTGCAGATCAAGTTGCTGTACAGAAGCAATTTATTGTTCAAGATCCTGATGGTTATTTATTTAGGTTCTGTTGCGACAATTCAGGCGCATAACAAGCAATTTAAACGGAACTAAAACAGTTTGCCATGTTTCGTTCCTCAACAAGTTTGGCAAACAATTTTAGTCCGCTTAATGTGGGCGTTAGGCGGCCTATTACATT
>NZ_JBNGCJ010000021.1:0-299 GCF_049974785.1 Vibrio genomosp. F10 str. 9ZD137 | reverse complement strand
CTGTATGTATGGCTGCGGTAACGACGATCTTGGGCATGGTTCCACTGTTGCCAGATATCTTCTTTAAACCGATGGCAGTAACGATTATGTTTGGCCTAGGGTTTGCAACTGTATTGACGCTTATTGTGGTCCCAGTATTATACCGACTCTTTCACGGGCTCAAAATACCGAACAAGATTTAACGGTGACGGATGGGTGTGTTGATTACCGCTAGGAAAGAGATATAAACACGCAATGCCTCAGATACTTCACAGGGGCATTGTTTTATACCAATTGTAGTAAATAACGGTTCACCCTAG
>NZ_JBNGCJ010000020.1:0-794 GCF_049974785.1 Vibrio genomosp. F10 str. 9ZD137 | reverse complement strand
GCACTTCAAACTTGATACTAAGTGTAATTGCCAAGAGAGAACTCTAGCCGAAAGTTCATCAAGTCATTACTTACTGACTCTTCCGTACAGCTATTAAATTTCGGTTTCAAAGTGACCTTTTGGGTATGCTTCTTCCTACCGAGGTCAAAGAAAGAAAGTTTTAACTGCAAAGGTTCAATATCACTAAAGTCCCAATCAGAACCTGTAACCACCATATTGTAAACCCACATCGCAACTAAAGCTTCGTACGATGGTGGGATATTTATCAAATGACCATCCGTAGAAATAGTACTAGGAACTAAGTAAGGGAGTTCATTCTCGGGCTCTGAAGTTAATGGTAACAAAGCTGAAATATCACCAACTTTGATAAAAACGTCTTCACCCTCAAGCACTAACTTTTCCTCTATTCGCTTATCTTGTGGACAGGACATCGCTACTTTTTGATACAGCTTTTTTACGTCAAATTTCCACTCAATTTGTAGGTCTTTAGCTACACCTAACCCAACATTAACTATTCTCAGAGTTCTAAACCCCTCATCATTTGAAGTAAGGTCAGACCAAAAGCAAGAGAACCTCTCTGAGTTTTCATTATGCTCAATTACAAATTGGTTAGATAAAACTGCCATATCCGGTTTGTAACTTGATTTTCTTTGTCGTACTAGTTCAAAAAATGAAACTAGAGCAACCAATGCCGCAACTAAAGCACCGACACTAGAACCTAACGATATCCAATCAGAGACTTGCATAGAACTCATTTTTCCTCTTACACATAACGCCGCGTTAAGTGGTGAGCA
>NZ_JBNGCJ010000019.1:0-578 GCF_049974785.1 Vibrio genomosp. F10 str. 9ZD137 | reverse complement strand
ACCGGAACAAACACTGCTGAAATTTGATCGGCTAGTTTTGCAATGGCTGGCTTGCTACTTTGCGCTAAACGGACAAGCTGTATAATTCGCGCAAGCATGGTTTCAGCACCAACCCCTGTAGCTTCGATCGTCAAGCTGCCATCCTGATTTAACGTTCCTGCCGACACACGGTCAGCTTGTTGCTTGAGTGTTGGAATAGGTTCACCAGTGAGCATTGCTTCATCAATATAGGATTCACCGCTTGTCACAATTCCATCCACTGGAATTTTCTCACCAGGCCGAATTCTAAGTAGCATCCCTGTTTTTATCTCACTCACCGCAATGGTTTGGGTAACGGTGGCATCGCTATCTGATGGGATTAATGTTGCCGATTGTGGTTGCAAGTTAATCAGTGCTTGCAGGGATTGCGTTGTTTTTGCTTTGGCTTTGGCTTCTATATAGTGGCCTAACGAAATGAGACCAATGATCATGGCGGTTGCTTCAAAGTAGACATGCCGAGCATTTTCTGGGAACCAAAACGGAAAAGCGACCATGAGCATCGAGTAGAGCCATGCCGCGCCAAGATCGGAAGAGCGGTT
>NZ_JBNGCJ010000018.1:0-450 GCF_049974785.1 Vibrio genomosp. F10 str. 9ZD137 | reverse complement strand
ACCGCTCTTCCGATCTAGCCAAAGTCCAAGCGGCTTTGCTTGAAGCGATGGCGGAAGGCACCATAACGGTAGGGGGGCAAACTCATATTTTGCCTGAATTGTTTATGGTATTGGCCACACAAAACCCTGTCGAACAAGAAGGCACGTACCCGTTGCCAGAAGCTCAAATGGACCGCTTTATCATGAAAGTGACGGTCGATTACCCGGAAGATGAAGCCGAGCGCGACATTATTCGACTTGTACGCAGTGAGGAGCTTGGGGTCACCAAGCAAACCGATGATACCGCTCCACCCCATATAGAACCATCTCTCGTCTTAGAGGCACGTCGCCAACTTCCAGATGTTGCCGTTTCAGAATTAGTTGAACGCTATATTGTGGCGTTGGTGATGGCGACGAGAAAGCCAGAACGTTACCCTGATTCGAATCTTTCCCAATGGATTGACGTTGGTG
>NZ_JBNGCJ010000017.1:0-549 GCF_049974785.1 Vibrio genomosp. F10 str. 9ZD137 | reverse complement strand
CTCACACCTTAATGCGGCGTTAGCCGACAACCGGAAACTTGAGTTATGGAGAACAAAGTGAACGTAAGGAAAGCGATCAAGGAAGACTCCAGTAAGTTGCTAGAACTTATTGGACACAAAGCTGAGTTTGACCGAAGAATGAAAGGATTCGACGGTGAAATCTCCACGACGAAAGAGAAGATAGAACGAACCTTATTTGGTAACTATCCGTTTGCCCACGCTTTGCTATTGGAAGTCGATGGTGAAGTTCAGGGTTTCGCTTTGTTTCATTATCGTTATTCATCCTTTCGCGGTGAGCCGTCTATTTGGTTGGATGATCTTCTAGTTGTTAGTAATCATCGTTCAAAGGGATACGGTGCAGAACTTATGCATGCTTTGAAAACGGAAGCTCAAAAGTCATTAACTTCTCATATTTCTTGGACAGCTAGTCCACACAACACCAAAGCACACGAGTTTTACAAAAAGTTAGGCGCAGAAGTTGAACGGATGGATGGTCAGCGTCCGTATTTCCGTTGGGCAATGTACGGCTAACAAGCAATTTAAGAGGGA
>NZ_JBNGCJ010000016.1:0-1435 GCF_049974785.1 Vibrio genomosp. F10 str. 9ZD137 | reverse complement strand
CGTCGTGGTTTATCGGCTTGTTTGAAGCGACGTTGCAGCAGGTCGTCGCATTGGCAGTGTTAATGCCTGTTGTCGCGTCAATGGGGGGAATAGCGGGTAGTCAAACATTGACGCTGATTGTTCGGGGGTTAGCACTTGGGCAAATATCTAAAGCTAACCTTAAACCCTTATTAACGAAAGAAGTGAAAGTCGGCGCGCTGAACGGTGTGTTATGGGCAGTCGTCATTGGCCTTGTTGCCGGTTACTGGTTTGAAAACCCAATGCTGGGTGTGGTGATTGGTATTGCCATCGTTGCTAATATTATTTGCGCGGCGATATCAGGGATTTTTATTCCCGTGATACTCGACAAACTCAACATCGATCCTGCGTTATCTGGCTCGGTGATTTTAACGACAGTTACGGACATCGTCGGCTTTGTGACTTTCTTAGGTTTGGGCAGTGTGCTTTTACTTGGTTAGCTGCTTGGTTAGCTGTGTGGTTAGCTGATCGATTAGTCATAAAATACAGTATTGGCTGCGGGTGCAGCCAATGACGAGTTATTCAGCGGCAGCGCGGCTTAATCTATCCCAGATATCAGCCCATGCTTCAAGGCGGGGTGGAGCTTCAACCAAAAGCTTTTTCACGCCTTTACCATCAAGTGCATGCAAAGAGGCGTAAAGTGCCTGACGATAGCCATGATGATCCTCGGGTAGGACGATGCGGTGATCACTATCAATATTGTGCAGAGACGCCGAATAGACCAGCACACCGGTGCTAGTTTGCTCTGTTTTTAATTGTGCTTCGAGTTCGTGAGTGGGGCAGATCACCACTTTCGCATTGGGCTGATAATGCACCTTTTTATTCCCAGATACGGCTTCCTGGTGGCTTTGCGGTGTCACAACCGGAAATGGCAAGTAGGGCTGTAAATCCTCTGCTGAGAGTGGACCGCTGCGTAAAATCTCGGCTTTATCATCACTGATTCGTAAAATGGTCGATTCCGTACCGACACCACAACGTCCGCCATCGAGTACCGCGGCTATTTTTCCATCCAGACCACTCAATACCTGTTCGGCACTGGTCGGGCTGAGTTTTTGATATGGGTTGGCCGATGGCGCTGCAACGGCAATATCGAATTGTTGTAATAGCGACAACAGTACTGGGTGATCAGGCATTCTGACTCCAATGCTGGTCATTCCGCCTGAGATGACATCAGAAACGTTAGGGTGGCGTTCGAAAATCAGCGTCAGTGGCCCTGGCCAAAAAGCGTCTGCCAGAGGCGTAACCCAGTCTGGAATATCTTTTACCCAGCGTGAAAGTTGGTCAAAGCTGCCGATATGGGCAATCAGTGGGTGGTTTTTCGGGCGTTGTTTAGCCTCAAAAATCTTGGCCACCGCTTCTGGGTTACTCGCATCTGCTGCTAATCCGTAGACGGTTTCTGTCGGTACTGCGACGAGTT
>NZ_JBNGCJ010000015.1:0-1130 GCF_049974785.1 Vibrio genomosp. F10 str. 9ZD137 | reverse complement strand
GGGGGGGGGGGGGGGGGGGGTGTAGAGCAGCCACACAATCTAGCCGGACACAGCCTTGGCGAATATTCTGCTTTGGTTTGTGCAGGGGTCATTGACTTTAAGCAAGCGATCAAATTAGTTGAGCTTCGTGGTCAACTAATGCAAGAAGCGGTACCTGCTGGTGTTGGCGCTATGTACGCCATTATTGGTTTAGATGATGAGTCAATTGCTAAAGCGTGTGAAGAAGCAGCGCAAGGCGAAGTGGTTTCTCCTGTTAACTTCAACTCGCCAGGTCAAGTGGTTATTGCTGGCAACAAAGATGCTGTTGCTCGTGCGGGTGCACTTTGTAAAGAAGCTGGCGCTAAACGTGCGCTTCCTTTGCCTGTTTCTGTTCCTTCGCACTGTGCGCTAATGCAGCCTGCCGCTGACAAATTAGCGGTGGCTTTAGAATCTATCGAATTTAACACCCCAACATTACCCGTTATCAATAACGTTGATGTTATTGCAGAAACGGATCCGGGAAAAATTAAAGCCGCTTTGGTTCGCCAGCTGTATAGCCCTGTTCGTTGGACAGAAGGTGTTCAGCTAATGAATGAACAAGGCGTTGAAAAACTGCTTGAGTTCGGCCCAGGTAAAGTTCTCTCGGGTCTCACAAAACGAATCGTTAAAACACTTAGCGCAGCGTCGGTTAATGATGTTGCTTCATTAGAAGCGGCGAAAGCGTAAATCGCTGGCTTTTATTGGCTAAGAACATAAGGAATAACAGATGATGAATTTAGAGGGCAAAATCGCCCTAGTAACGGGTGCGAGCCGTGGTATTGGCCGAGCGATTGCTGAATTATTGGTTGAGCGTGGCGCAACCGTAATCGGTACCGCAACGAGCGAAAACGGCGCAGCAGCGATCAGTGAGTACCTTGGTGAAAATGGTAAAGGTCTTGCACTTAACGTGACTGATGTTGACTCAATCGCAGCGACGTTGAAAACGATTAACGACGAGTTCGGTGTGATCGACATTCTTGTAAACAATGCAGGGATCACGCGCGATAATCTTCTTATGCGCATGAAAGATGATGAATGGAACGACATCATTGATACTAACTTAACGCCGATTTTCCGCATGTCTAAAGCGGCAGATCGGAAGAGCGGATCAG
>NZ_JBNGCJ010000014.1:0-695 GCF_049974785.1 Vibrio genomosp. F10 str. 9ZD137 | reverse complement strand
GCGCTTTCAGCGGGTGAACCGCGGCGGCGTTAAGCTCGGGTGTCATAAAGCCTTTATCGCCCGCCCAACCACAACATTCTATGTGCTCAGGCACGATAACCTCTGAGGTACAGGCTTTTGCCAGTTCTAGCATGTCGTTAGCTAGCCCCATTCGGCGTGAGCTACAAGTCACATGAAGCATCACCGTTTCTTGTATGGGTGCAAAGTTTAAGTGCTCTTTCAGATGCTTCAAAATAAAGCCAGTCGGCTCTAACACTTCCATCGGTTTTGTGAACTGCTCAATGCTTCGTTTGGCGCATGGGCTGGTATCCATCAACACTGGGTATCTTCCGTTACGGCTAGCGAACCAAAGTGCTTGTTCAAGTTGTTGAGATTTTTGCTCGGCAAGGTCTGTTATTCCTTTGCTGTCATACGGCATTCCACAACATTGATCGCTCAGTTTATTGGGGATGATGACTTCATAGCCGGCTTTATTGAGCAGCGATAGGGTCACTTCCGTTAACGAGCGTTGATCTGGCGCGCTTGACTGTTGGCTCATATTGCGACTGGCGCAAGAGGGCAGGTAGACGACTTTTTTATTGGACTGAACCGTTGGAGTTGAGCTCATTTTAAATGCGTTTTCTTGAGGATACTCCGACATCCAAATCGGTGTTTTCCCTTTGGTTAATGAACGAAGCCAGATCGGAAGAGCGGTT
>NZ_JBNGCJ010000013.1:0-531 GCF_049974785.1 Vibrio genomosp. F10 str. 9ZD137 | reverse complement strand
GCCGCTTAGCAGAGCGTTATATGCTTGGAGAATGCGATGCACAAAGTTTAAGTTTATGAGTTAATTGAAAGCGATTTCAATTATGTACTCGACTTGCTCCAAGATGAGCAAGCGATGAAATATTTAGGTCCAAGACGTGCACTTTCACATGAAGAATCTGAAAAGCGGTTTTCTAATGAGCTGGAAGCGCCGTCAAGGTTTGCATTCCGCGATGTAGAAACGAAGGAGTTTGTGGGGTTCTGTGGGCTTAAGTTAATTGATAGCGAGTTAGATTTTGGTTACTTCCTTCGTCGAAAATACTGGGGGCAAGGCTTAGCGAAAGTAATGTGTAACATTGCAATTGAAAAGCTTTCTCCTACGACAGATTTTAGCAAAGTAAAAGTGTTTATAGCCGATGATAATATTGGCAGTATTAAAGTGGCTCAAAGTTTAGGCTGGCAACAAAAGTGCAAATCCAGTAACAAATTTGAGTCGGGGTATTTGTATCAAATACGCATATAACAAGCACTTTAAACGGAACAAAAACAGTTG
>NZ_JBNGCJ010000012.1:0-322 GCF_049974785.1 Vibrio genomosp. F10 str. 9ZD137 | reverse complement strand
TCAGCTTCTTTTGTCGGGCCATCTGCGGCAGCCAGTATGTCGAGAAAATGCATTTCTTTAGTGAATCTAAAGCGTCCAGGCGTGTTCACTTGACCAAAAATATAGATAGAAGCATCTGAGCTTTGACGTACCCATTGAGATTTATTGTCAGAAGGGTCTTGTGGTAAGTCATGAATACGGACGATCGAACCGGCAGAGATGGTAGGAAGTTCATTCGGCTTCGCACCATTTAAAATGAACGCGTCTAAATCAAAGACCACTAATTGTTTCTCTGCATCGATAACCTCGATCTTAGTGGTGTCGGCTCGAAGTGTCGGGCCGC
>NZ_JBNGCJ010000011.1:0-1049 GCF_049974785.1 Vibrio genomosp. F10 str. 9ZD137 | reverse complement strand
AGCCAGGTGCACCCTCTGACATTGGCTATTTATCATGGGCTCTCAGCCAGCTTGAGAACTTCGTGGTCATCTTCTTGGTTATTTCCGTACTGCTGTTCGTGCTTAAAGTGCTCAAACTGTTGGGTATCGAAAAATTGATGGCAATCATGCTAAGACCATTTTTGCGCATTCTGGGCATTAGTAAAGAAGCCACCAATTTGACCATTATTGGTGTCACACTTGGGCTTTCTTTTGGTGGCGGGCTACTTATTAATGAGGCAAAGCGAGGACATATCGCTGCACGTGATGTGTTCACCGCAATCATGTTACTCAACCTTCTTCATAGTTTAATCGAGGACACGTTATTAATAATGCTTATTGGCGCGGACTTCTACACCATATTTTGGGGGCGGCTGATATTTTCAGTGGTGGTTGTCGCGCTCATCTCACTGGGGCTCAGACGATTCAGCGATAAGACTTGTGAGAAGTATTTTTATCGCAGCGTCTCCTAACATAAACAATAGAACGGGCCAGGTATGGCATTTAAGTATGCTTTCTCTCGCCCTGATTCATGTGGCAAATGATTGAATAAGGTATCGGGCGATGTCCCGCCTTTCCTAATCAGTTGTTAGACACAACAAACAAAACTTCAACTCGTCGATTACACGCTTTTCCAGCGGTGGTTTTGTTGCTACAAGCAGGGACATATTCACCGTAACCTCGTGTAAAAATAGAGTCCATTGCCACATTGTTTTTAATCAGCGTCTGCTTAACTTGCTTGGCTCGTCTTAATGACAGGCCATCGTTGAACGTTGGAGCACCAGTGCTGTCTGCATGACCATCAATGACGATATCTATACCAGGGTCGTTAGCAAGATACTCGCCCATCATACCCAGCCAATAAGAAGAATCTGGTGACACTTTCGCCGATCCTGTTTCAAACTTGATTGTATCTTTCAGCTTCACCATCACATGATTTCCGGGTAAGACTTCGTAGTCGACACCGTGTTTCAGCAAAAAGCTTTGCAGCGAACTATAGCTAGTGGTGAGATCGAAAGAGCGGTTCAGCA
>NZ_JBNGCJ010000010.1:0-1789 GCF_049974785.1 Vibrio genomosp. F10 str. 9ZD137 | reverse complement strand
CCGCTCTTCCGATCTGCTTTAATGGTCAGTTAACGAGTATCGACCTTCAATCGGGTCGTCCAATGTGGAAGCGTTCATACTCTTCTGCAACGGATCTAGCAACCGATGGTAGCCGTCTATACCTAGTGACAGACAAAGATCACCTAGTGGCAGTCGATGCACGAAGCGGTACCGAGCTTTGGAGCAATAAAAAGCTAGAATATCGTCAACTTAGTGCACCCGTTATGATTAATAATCATGTGGTTGTTGGTGATTCGGAAGGTTATCTACACTGGCTTAATCGAAGTACCGGTGAATTTGTTGCTCAGCAGCTTATCGATGATAGCGGTTTTGCTGTGAGTCCTGTCGTGACTTCTGGTGGGTATGTACTCGTAACACGCAATGGCGATGTAAAGAAACTGACGATCAATAAGTAATATCGTGATATAATTCACATTCGGCTCCTTGCTGTTATCAGTTAGGGGCCGTTTTATTGAGAAAAATCAAATCATGTGGTTATAGGTAACAGCATTGCGGCTGAGTGATACAGACAAGTTGATACGATCTTGTTGAGTATGGGCCAGCTTAGAACAAATGCAATCCGTTACCTATAACTACATAGAGACTATATTGTAGAGGTTAATTATGGTACCTGTTGTTGCTCTGGTCGGGCGTCCAAATGTAGGGAAATCTACATTGTTTAACCGACTGACTCGCACTCGCGACGCATTGGTTGCTGACTTCCCTGGTTTAACACGTGATCGTAAATACGGCCATGCTAAATCAGAAGAACACGAATTCATTGTTATTGATACCGGTGGTATTGATGGCACTGAAGAAGGTGTTGAAACGAAAATGGCAGCACAATCACTAGCCGCTATTGATGAAGCTGACGTTGTTCTCTTCATGGTGGATGGTCGAGCGGGATTGACGCCTTCTGATGAAGCGATTGCTAAACATTTACGCCAAATTGAAAAACCATCACTGCTTGTCGTGAACAAGATTGATGGCATTGATGGTGACGCAGCTTGCTCTGAGTTCTGGAAACTCGGCGTTGATGATATGTACCAGATTGCCGCGGCTCATGGGCGAGGTGTTACGGCATTGATTGAACTTGCTCTCAACCCGTTTGCGGAAGCATTAAAAATAGAAAACGGTGAAATCAACGATCTGACTGAGTTTGAAGATGAAGACGAAGAACAAGTTGAATTTACTGAAGAAGAAGCAGAAGAAGAATTCAAGCGCCTTCAAGATCAGCCGATTAAACTTGCTATTATTGGTCGCCCGAATGTTGGTAAATCGACGCTAACCAACCGTATTCTAGGCGAAGAGCGTGTTGTTGTTTATGACATGCCAGGCACAACTCGCGATTCTATCTATATTCCAATGCAGCGCGATGATCGTGAGTACGTACTGATTGACACTGCGGGCGTTCGCCGTCGTAAAGCCATTAACGAAACGGTCGAAAAGTTCTCGGTGGTCAAGACGCTAAAAGCCGTTGAAGATGCTAACGTTGTGTTGCTACTGATCGATGCTCGCGAGAATATCTCAGAGCAAGACTTAAGCTTACTTGGTTTTGCCTTGAATGCTGGTCGCTCTATCGTCATTGCTGTTAATAAATGGGATGGACTGGATAGCGAAGTCAAAGATCATGTTAAGAAAGAACTGGATCGCCGTTTAGGTTTTGTCGACTTTGCTCGTATCCACTTCATTTCTGCTCTACACGGAACAGGTGTTGGCCATCTGTTTGAATCTGTGCAAGAAGCCTACAAATCGGCGACAACGCGTGTAGGGACTTCAGTATTGACTC
>NZ_JBNGCJ010000009.1:0-646 GCF_049974785.1 Vibrio genomosp. F10 str. 9ZD137 | reverse complement strand
GTAACATGCATCGCTTGTTTTACTGCGAGCTCATCTTCTATGCTCCACTGGCTAAACAGCCCTTGATGGGCATGACGACCACGTGCCACTAACTCTGCAACCGTAACCCGTTCAGGGCTGGAAGAGCTTTGCGGCAGGAAACCGAGCAGTTTAGCGACCTCTTTACTTGGCATACGCTGGATCTGCTCACCATTTAGAATGACATGCCCCTGCTTTGGCGTTAGCAAGCGGCATAAGCTTTTTAGAAGCGTCGATTTTCCGCAGCCATTTGGCCCAACGATAACCGTTAATTGCCCGCTCGGTATAGTAACATCGAGCGCTTCACATATGATCTTTGAACCATATCCAAGCGTGAGCTTTTCAGCACTGAGTGTTGGGTTTCCATCCATTACAGAATCCAAAATAGTCATAATACGTCACTGAGTTATCGGCTTCTGGTGATAAGCCAAAGTAAATAAAATCCACCAATAATTCCGCACACTCTTCCGATCGGTAAGTTCACATCAATGGGCATTAGTTGAGTAATGAGATCAGCGATAAGCAGTATCAGCGCGCCCATCAACGCTGAAGAAATAATGGGTAAGTTCGCGGTGTTTCTTAACCGAACCATCAGTTGCGGAGCCGCCAAGGCGACAAAAGCAATAGG
>NZ_JBNGCJ010000008.1:0-1288 GCF_049974785.1 Vibrio genomosp. F10 str. 9ZD137 | reverse complement strand
AGCAGTGTTTGTTCCGGTGGTTATGGTTATTGCCATGCTTTCGATGGCGGTTTGGTACCTTTATGGCCCCGAACCAAAACTGAGCTATATGTTAATTGCTGCAACCACGGTGCTTATTATCGCTTGTCCCTGCGCACTTGGACTGGCTACTCCTCTGTCTGTTACGGTTGGAATTGGTAAAGCCGCTGAAATGGGCATTTTAATTAAAGATGCCGATGTCCTACAAACTGCGAGCAAGATTACCACGGTGGTATTTGATAAGACGGGAACCCTGACCCAGGGTAGCCCAACGGTTCAAAACGTCGTTTCGTTTGGTGTCTCTGAGCAAACAGTGTTGCAATATGCCTACAGTGCAGAACAACACTCAGAGCATCCCCTTGCAAAATCCATTTGCCAGTATTCAAAGCAGCATCAGATCGTTCCACAAGGTATAGAAGACTTTCAAAACCTTAAAGGCAGAGGAATTAGTACCACAGTGAACGGAAAAACATTGCTTATCGCATCCCCTCACTACTTCCAATCCCTAAATATCGATATGAAAAATGCACAAGCGGCCCTTCAGCAAAGTGAAGTTCAAGCCTGGACGTCCATCGCTATTGCTGTTGATAACACGCTTATTGGTATTATTTCTTTGTCTGATTCGACTAAAGAAGACTCCAAAAAAGCGATTGATGCCCTGAAACAACAGCACATTAAAACCGTCATGTTAACTGGTGATAACCCTGCGGTAGCCAATGCAATCGCAAAACAACTGGGGATTGATCGTGTTATTGCCCAAGTGCTTCCTGACGAAAAATCGCACCACATTTTACAATTGCAACAACAAGGCGAAAAAGTGGCGATGGTCGGTGATGGTGTCAATGATGCTCCTGCCCTAGCGCAATCCGATATGGGTATTGCTATGGGGAGTGGCAGTGATGTCGCCATTGAAAGTGCGCAAATGACACTATTGAATTCCTCACCACTAGCGGTGGTTAATGCCATCGCTTTGTCTAGAGCAACAGTCACCAACATTAAACAGAATCTATTCGGCGCATTTGTTTATAACGCGCTGGGTATTCCCATAGCTGCAGGCGTTTTATTTCCCGCTTTCGGTTTTTTATTAAGCCCAGTGGTTGCAGGAGCCGCAATGGCGCTCTCTTCAATTACTGTGGTCAGTAACGCTAACCGTTTACGTCTATTTAAACCTAAATTCAACTCATAGAGGCTATTATGAAATTCAACATCCTTACTCTCGCCCTGATCAGTAGTTTCTCTGCCAATGTCCTTGCAGATCGGAAGAGCGGTT
>NZ_JBNGCJ010000007.1:0-668 GCF_049974785.1 Vibrio genomosp. F10 str. 9ZD137 | reverse complement strand
AGCAAGTACAGCCGATGCGGAGGTAACAACCACGATTGATGGTGGATCTTATAGCGACACTGGCAATTATAAATTTGTACCGTATCGCTTTGACGTACCTGATCAATACCTAATAGCGATGAAACCAGAAAGCGTTGCAGCCAAGGTACTTGCTTGTAATTCAGGTAATGCGGTAGATGTGGGGTATTCTGGTACGCCTACAATTACGAGCAATATGGTGCAGCCAAGCTCGGGCTCAGGGACATTGACATACGCTCCTATATTTAGCGGTGGAACTTCAACAGATGAATCAAGCTCAATCGAATTTAGTGAGTCTGGTCAGTTAACCGTCTCGTTGATAGATACTAGTTTTAATTGCGTAGGTTATGATGATTGCCCCATTGAAGGGGAAGATGAGCTCACTGGGGTGTTTACGGTAAATTCTCGCCCATGGACCTTTGCGATTTGTACTGATGACGATGTAAGCGGCACAGCGACTGGAGGTGTTGGGTATAAAGAGTCAGGCGAAGTATTTGCGACACAAGTTAAACCTATCGTGTGGCAAACTGATGGTAGCACTTCTGGGGTGATTGAAACCTCGGGCTATTGTGGCGCGGCCGTCACTCAAAATTTCTTCATCTCCGATGCCCCTAACGCTACCGTTGAAATGATGAGATCGGAAGAGCGGT
>NZ_JBNGCJ010000006.1:0-746 GCF_049974785.1 Vibrio genomosp. F10 str. 9ZD137 | reverse complement strand
ACCGCTCTTCCGATCTTGATACACCAAAAACCTGGCCCGACATGTTTGATGCCATGCACAAGGCTAAGGAAAAAGGAATCATTCCTCTGGCGATTGGTGAGCAACCTTGGCAAATAGCCCAACTGTTTGAAAGTTTTGTCATTGCATCAGGTGGTGTCGACTTCTATAAAACAGCCTTAGTGGATCTGAACCGAAACAATATAGACTCAGCTCAGATGCGTCATGCACTCAAACAACTACGACGTTTAAATTTGTTACTCAACGAAACTCAAATTGAAGATACACAACAAGGTAATGATCAATCAACTGTCTCTAAAAGTGAGCCACTAGCTAATCAGAAATGGGACACGGCGACCGCTGCACTTGCAAGTGACAAAGCACTATTTCAACTCGGTGGCGATTGGATTTTAGGCGATTTACTGGCCGCTGGGGTTTCTGTTCCTTCTCATATCGGTTGTTATCCAGCACCGCAGTCGCACAACATTTACCTCTACAACATGGACAGCTTCATCTTTATGGAGAGTAAAAACTTCTCACAACAAGACGCCATCGAATTAGCTAATATACTTGCAGACAAATCGTTTCAAACCCGATTCAATAAAGCTAAAGGATCAATACCCGTTCGTTCTGATATTGATATTACGTCGTTTAACCCTTGCCAAATCCAATCCTATCAAGACTTCAACTATGCAATGGAGCATGGCTTGGCCGCACCAAGTATGACGGATTAGATCGGAAGAGCGGTT
>NZ_JBNGCJ010000005.1:220-338 GCF_049974785.1 Vibrio genomosp. F10 str. 9ZD137 | reverse complement strand
AGAGATTCGAACTCCCAACACGCGGATTTGGAATCCGCTGCTCTGCCAATTGGAGCTACACCCCTAAAATTCTGTACTTCAGATTCAAAAAAACCTCGCTATAGCGAGGTTCTCTGAA
>NZ_JBNGCJ010000005.1:0-210 GCF_049974785.1 Vibrio genomosp. F10 str. 9ZD137 | reverse complement strand
CTGCCAATTGGAGCTACACCCCTATATCCAGTTTTAATGAGCTGAAACTCAGAATAAGTGGCGGAGTGGACGGGACTCGAACCCGCGACCCCCGGCGTGACAGGCCGGTATTCTAACCAACTGAACTACCACTCCGCAGTGGCATACTTGCTAAGCAAGTGTCCATCTGTTTTTAGACTCGGTCTAAAAACGAAATTAAAGCCTGGCGAT
>NZ_JBNGCJ010000004.1:0-27454 GCF_049974785.1 Vibrio genomosp. F10 str. 9ZD137 | reverse complement strand
TGCCTTCGATGGTTCGAATCCGTCTCCCTCCACCATATTCTGTAATAAGAATCAAAAGCCAGCTCATTGAGCTGGCTTTTTTTGTACCTGAATTTATACCAGTCGTCATCCAAAATGGGCATTCGCGCCAATGCACTCTATGAAAAGCCCGACAAAGATAGAAAACCCGAAAAAAGGCCTCTCCATTGGAGAGACCGACAATATTAATTCAAATCAATGAGCAGAGCGTTAGGGTGGTTAGTGGTCGATCAAAAGAATCCGTGTTTCATAAGGTTTTAATGCCTGATGGCGACTTAAGTTCCCACCTTTCGTTTGGGGGTAGTTACTAAGTAATACTCGAGCGTTGCTTACTTCTAATTCATTCGGCAACACACACTCTACTTCATTCGCATAGAAATTATTTAAGCAAAGTAAAGTCTGAGTCTCTGATTGACGTTGAAATACGAACAGCGCCTTGTGATCAGGAAGTAAATCGACATAATTACCATCGGTAATAACATCCACTTCTTTACGTAACTGAATCAGCCTTTGGTAGAAATAAAACACCGAGTCAGGCTCATCCACAGCGGCCTTTGCATTAATATCAACATAGTTATTTGCAACGCTTAGCCAAGGTTCAGCTTTGGAAAAACCTGCGTATTTAGAATCATTCCATTGCATCGGTGTTCTAGAGTTATCTCGAGATTTTTGTGCCAGAATAGCCATCATATCCTCATGGCTGACGTTCTCTTGGTTGACCATAATCTCGTACATATTGATACTTTCTACGTCCTTATACTGATCAATATTGCCATAATGCGGATTGGTCATACCAATCTCTTCGCCTTGGTAGACATAAGGGGTTCCTTGCATCATATGAATGGAAGCCGCCAGCATTTTGGCCGATTCCACTCGATACTCTGTGTCGTTTCCTAATCGGCTAACCACACGGGGTTGATCGTGGTTACACCAAAATAACGCCCCCCAACCTTTGCCATTTAAACCGACCTGCCAATGATTAAAAATGCGCTTTAATTGCAGGAAATCAAAGGGCGTGTTTGTCCATTTCTCGCCATTCAAGTAATCCGCCTTCAGATGATGAAAGTTGAATACCATCGAGAGCTCGTTTCCCTCTTTTGACGAGTACTTCAAGCAGTGTTCTAAGGTCGTGGAAGACATTTCACCAACAGTCACACTGCCATATTTTTGAAAGACTGACTGGCTGATGTCTTGCAGATATTCGTGTACACGTGGGCCATCGGTATAAAAACACCGACCGTCACCAGAATCATCGTTTGGAAAGCTTTGCTGTTTCGAGATTAAATTAATCACATCGAGTCGGAAACCATCAACGCCCTTCTCTGCCCAAAAGCCGATCACTTGTTTGACTTCCTCACGCACCTTAGGGTTTTCCCAATTCAGATCCGCCTGTTCTTTTGCAAACAAATGCAAATAGTACTGACCGGTCTTATCGTCTAGAGCCCATGCATTGCCGCCAAATTTTGACTGCCAATTATTGGGTTCTTTCCCCTCAATGGGATCTTTCCAAATGTAGTAATCTCGATACGGGCTTTGTTTATCCCCTAGTGCCGATTGAAACCAATGATGAGCCGTTGAAGTATGATTCACGACGATATCCATAATCACTCGAATGCCACGCTGATGCGCTTGTTTAAGCAATTCATCAAAATCCGCCATAGAGCCAAAATCGGAATTTATTTTGTAGTAATCGGCAATGTCATAGCCGTTATCGACCATGGGAGATTCATAAATAGGGGTTAGCCAAATGGCATCGACACCAAGCAGATGAAGGTAATCTAACTTATTGATAATACCTTGAATATCACCAGTGCCTTTAAGACCACTATCACAAAAGCTTTTTGGGTAAATTTGATAAATGGTGGCTGTTTTCCACCAGTTTTTATCTGCGTTATTCATCGCCATTTAAGACACTCACTTACCAACGAAAAAGATTAAAAAAGGAGTGGTAAACATCACTCCAAATTGACTTGCTATGAATGACTCCGCACTTTTCACCAGTACAAAGCCAAACATTATTTCCAGGTACGAATGCTAGGAACTATTTCTACCTGTGTATTATTTCTACCTATGTACTAATTCCATCTATGTACTGTTTCTAACTAAGGACTGATTACAAGAGCTAAGCACTCGCCAACTCCAGTTCCCCTTTTTGTTGTGCGCGTTTATAGAAGAACAAAGTCAATACTGCGGGAACAAAGATCGCCACCAGCATAGCCACAAAATAAATACCCCAGTACTGCGGTTGAATAGATAAAATGCCAGGTAAACCACCAACACCAATACCATTAGCCATCACGCCTGCGCTACCACAAATTGCCGCAGCAATCGCACTGCCTACCATGGCACTCAGCATTGGGAATTTGTATTTTAGGTTCACGCCATACATTGCGGGTTCTGTAACACCAAGATAAGCAGAAATAGCCGCAGGGACAGAGATATCCCTCTCACCATGCTTTTTGCTGATAATAATGATGCCAACGACCGCTGAAGCTTGAGCAATATTAGACAGTGCAATCAATGGCCAAATTGGCGTTCCACCAAGCTCTTGCATGAGCTGTAGATCAACTGCATTCGTTGTGTGGTGAATACCCGTGATAACCAGTGGCGCATAAAGAAAACCAAACACGACTGAACCTATGACGGCAAAATCACCTGTCATTGCAAATTTAGCAGCAACCGCGACGCCATCGCCAATCACGCGTCCAAAAGGACCAATCAGTGCATGGGCTAGAACAACAGAGACGATAATAGAAACAAACGGCACGACCACTAAATATAAATAAGCAGGAACGATGCGCTTCAAGTTGGTCTCAATAAACGCTAAGACAACCCCAGCGAGAATGGCCGGTATAACCTGTGCTTGATAGCCCACTTTTTCGATCACAAACAAACCGAAATCCCAAACCTGTGGCACTTCCTTACCGATCAAATACGCATTCATTAGCTGTGGTGAAACTAAGGTGACACCAAGGGTTATACCAAGAATGGGGGTGCCACCTAATTTTTTCACCGTCGCCCAGCACACGCCAACCGGTAAGAAGAAGAAAATAGCCTCACCAATCAACCAAAGAAATGAATGCACCGTGGCCCAGAACTGGCTGATTTCAGTGAGAGACTGGCCATCAAACATCTTGATATCGCCAATCACATTACGAAAACCCAGAATCAAACCACCAGTAATGATCGCAGGAAGCAATGGAACAAATATTTCCGCGAGGTGAGATATGCCACGCTCTAGCGCATTCATATTTTGTCGAGCCGCCAGTTTAGATTCATCTTTTGATGCTTCAGATTGCCCAGACAGTTCAATAAGGACGGCATACACCTCATCAACTTCAGTCCCAATAACCACTTGAAATTGCCCCGCGTTGGTGAAGCAGCCTTTCACTAGGCTCAACGCCTCTAACGCTTTTTCATCTGCCTTACTGGTATCCTTTAGCACAAAACGAAGTCGAGTTAAGCAATGACTCACACTCGCAATGTTGTCACTACCACCGACCCGTTCAATCAGACGTTCTACGTCTTGTTTTGCTATCTTACCCATATCCTTATCCACCCTGTTGGAGTCTCACTCTGAGTCTGTTTTGTTTTCCTACCCAACCAATGGGAACAGTCCCACTCGCGCTTGATAAGATAGTGACAGGCATCCTTTGAAAATAAAATGGGAACAGTCCCATTAATTGAGTGAGATCACAGTATAATTTTAATTCAATAAGAAATTAATGAGTTAAGAAATGATCGGTTCCTGAGTGATATGGCACTTCTCAGTATTCCCATTTATATGGGATATCAAAAGCTTAGCTGCTTGGTTACCCGCTGAAGTGTAACCAGGATCAATACTATGAACTTTAGGGAAGAGAAAAGAAAGCAGGTCATTACCACCAACACCCGTCACCATAACGTCATCGCGCCCTAATTCTTGCAACTTCTTTATCACACCGAGAGCAAGGGTATCACTAGCACAAACTATCGCTTCGGTTTGATTTGTCAGTACTTTATCAACCAACTGATAGGCACTTTCATGATGCAATTGCCCAGTTTGATATGATGGGATGATGTCGTGGATTTGGCACCATTCAATATAGGACTCTAAACGCAGCTTTCCTGTGGTTTTGTCACTAGGATCGACACCAATAAACGCAATATTACGGATTTTACGCTCTGACAAGTATCGTAACGCACAAGTAATCACGCCTTTATTGTCATAATTAATCGATGACGTCACCGTGGTATCCATGGCAATAACAACGGATTTCCCTTGCCATGCCTCTAGATTCCCAAGATCTAAATCGGTAAACCCAAACACAATCACACCATCGACATTCCGCTTTTGCAGTACCTCGAGGTGTTCATTGGTTTTATGCCTGTCGAACTGGCTTTCCATGATCACCACATCATACCCTTCGTCATACAAGCTTTTGAGCATGCTCCCTACGGCTCTATTTTCCGATGGCGAATCCAGACGAGAAATGATCACTCCCACAACTTTTTGACTTCCACCACGCATTGATTGCGCGGACTTTGACGGCACATAACCCGACTCTTGGATCACTTGCTCAACTTTGGCTCGAGTTGCAGGTTTCACTTTGGGATCATTGGTCAATACACGTGAAACCGTAGACTTCCCCACTCCGGATAGTTTAGCGATATCGTGAATTGTGAGTTTTTTTCTCATAGTTATTGGAAAGTATCATCGAAAGGAAAAAAGTTCGACATGGCCACAGGATCTCGCATGTCACTGGGTAAACTGCCTGTTCAAAAAGCGAAACTCAATGACGCTTACGTATACAGACTGTTCTGGATTCATTGCTGCTGTACTCACTGGTTGTAGACTAACCTATTGTGTTTTACAGTTTTTGTAAACATGGTGGTCAAGCTCTAAAAGGGCTTCTTTACCTTTTGTGCGAAGTGTAATGGGGTTTTCTGCCCCAGCCATCGCGTCTTTGAGGATATACATAGCCCCCGAACCAGATCGGGATCTCACCAAATCGTATTGAACATCGGCCGCTCGTAGTACTGCGAATTCACTGTCTGGTATATAGGCAACATCAAAGCTTTCACCCGATTCACAACGGTATTGAATGTAAGATTGATAAGGGTTCCCACCAATCTGACGGTCATTTAACTGCGTTTGAGTGCAGCCAATTAGGCCCAATCCAATAAAAAACACCAAAATACACGGTTTGTGCATAGTCCCCCCTAAATTCAATAAAAGTACTCATTAGGCAATCAACACCGTATTACACAGCTAAATAACCAAATGCCTAACCTAAATAGCCAAGTAGCTAAATAGCTAAATAGCTAAATAAGTAAGTACTAATTAGCTAAGTAAGCGGGGACATCTTTAATGCTGTTAAGTACGGTCGTCGCTAACGTTTCGCCTTGTTGTGTAACGGGCTTACCCGTGCGCACCAGAATCTTCGTTTCTATCCCCGCCGCTTCCGCGGCCATCATGTCTTCGGCTTTATCGCCAACCATGACTGAATTTGCCATATCAATATCCAGATCGTTACGTGCAGAGATAAACATTCCAGGCTTAGGCTTGCGGCACTCACAATCTTGTTTATATTCACCAATGCCATACTCAGCATGATGTGGGCAGTAATAAAAACCATCAAATTCAACGCCATGATCGACAAAGTTCCAATCCATCCACTGAGTTAGGGAAAGAAAACGCTCCTCATCAAACATGCCACGCGCAATACCGGATTGATTCGTTACAAGTACAAGCATATACCCCATTTGCTGAAGCTGCTTCGTCGCGTCAAAAACACCGTCAATAAACTCAAAATCGTGCTCGTCATTTACGTAACCATGATCCACATTGATCACGCCATCTCGATCCAAAAACACCGCGGGTTTAGCCAAAACTTATACTCAATTTAGTCAATATATTGTGGAATTATCGCACGCTTTATTTCTTTCATCACTATCTAATTACTTTTGGGACTAGCACAAACGAACGTTTAGACGTCTAGACGTAAAAATATCTATTGACTTGATTCAGGTAAAACCATAGCATCCTCTACTAAATGAGATACAGTTCAAAATATTATTCTGTTGTCCCTGCACAGGAAAGAAAATGATTGAGATAAATCAAGTAAATAAGGTTTTTTATCAAGGCACTAAAGAGATCGTTGCCCTGAAAGATATCGACCTTCATATTGAGCAAGGCACCATCTTTGGTGTTATTGGATCGTCAGGTGCGGGGAAAAGTACCCTAATCCGCTGCGTCAATATGCTGGAAGCACCCACTACCGGTTCAATCATTGTTGATGGTGTTGACCTTACTTTATTAAGCAAATCACAGCTGTGTGAAGCTCGCCGTAACATCGGCATGATTTTCCAACACTTCAACTTGCTCTCATCTCGTACGGTATTTGACAACATCGCTTTACCGCTCGAACTTGCAGGGCAAAGCAAACAGCATATTGAGAGTAAGATTTCAGAGTTGCTGAAACTGGTTGGCTTGGCAGACAAACGAGACACCTACCCGGCCAACTTAAGTGGCGGACAAAAGCAGCGGGTTGCTATCGCCAGAGCACTGGCGTCTGACCCGAAAGTGCTTCTCTGCGATGAAGCAACAAGTGCACTGGACCCTGCGACAACACAATCAATTTTAGAACTACTGCGTGAAATCAACCGCAAGCTGAATATCACGATCTTACTCATCACCCATGAAATGGATGTGGTGAAAAGCATTTGTCATCAGGTGGCGATCATTGGTGACGGTGAACTGGTTGAAAAAGGGACAGTTGGCGAAATCTTTGCTCATCCTAAAACAGAGTTGGCGCACGAATTTATTCGCTCGACACTCGATCTTACGATCCCTGAAGATTATCAAGTTCGCCTACAAAAAACGCGTGTAGAAGGCAGCTACCCACTGGTGCGTTTAGAGTTTACTGGTGAGACCGTTGATGCACCGCTGATGTCGCAGATAACGAGACAATTCAATATTGATGTGAGCATTTTAAGTTCCGATCTCGATTACGCGGGCGGTGTTAAATTCGGCATGATGGTCGCCGAACTGTTTGGTAGCGAAGAAGATGATAATGCGGCTATTGCGTTTTTAAGTGAGAACAAAGTAAAAGTAGAGGTACTTGGTTATGTCCTTTAATACACTTTCTTTAAGTACCGTAGGTGACTGGCTAAACCTAAACGGAAACTTGTTGCTAGGTGCGACATGGGAAACTCTTTACATGGTCGGTGTGGCAGGGATTGTCGGTTTTGCTATTGGTATTCCGCTCGGTGTTATTTTACATACCACCAAAAAAGGCGGTTTGTTAGAAAACACTCAATTTAATGCCGTACTCGGTGCCATCGTTAATATGGGGCGTTCTGTTCCGTTCTTGGTTCTTATGGTTGCCATCATCCCGGTAACAAAGCTGCTAGTGGGCACCTTTATCGGCACCACGGCTGCGATTGTGCCACTGACTATTGGCGCGATTCCTTTTGTTGCTCGTCTTATTGAAAGCGCACTTCTAGAAGTACCAACGGGGCTTGTCGAAGCGGCTCAATCAATGGGCGCGACACCGACTCAAATTATTACCAAAGTACTATTACCAGAAGCATTACCGACCATCATTAACTCTGTCACGATTACGCTCGTCACACTCGTGAGCTATTCCGCTATGGCAGGGACAGTGGGTGGCGGAGGCTTAGGTGATGTTGCTATTCGATATGGTTTCCACCGCTACGATGTGGTGATTATGGCGGTGACCGTTGTGATGCTCATCGTGCTAGTACAAATCATTCAATCTATTGGCGACACCATTGTTCGCCGAGTCGATCACAGATAAAAAATCAACACGCTTTTTGTTTTGAGAAGCGGATTACACAATTAATTAATTAGAAGCAGTAGTTAATTAGAAGCTATTCATTTTTTGATAAGGAAATAATCATGAAATTTAACGTTAAAGGTCTACTTTCCATTGCAGCAATAGCGTCTGCGCTTGTTCTTTCAGGTTGTGGTGATAAAGCAGAAGACAGCAGCAAAATCAAAGTGGGTGTAATGGCTGGCGCAGAAGCTCAAGTAGCAGAAGTAGCGGCTAAAATCGCAAAAGAGCAATACGGCCTTGATGTTGAGCTAGTGACGTTCACCGATTACGTGACGCCAAACGCGGCACTTGACGATGGTTCTATCGACGTTAACGCGTTCCAACACAAACCATATCTAGATCAGCAAGTTGCTGACCGAGGCTACAAAATTGTGATTGCTGGTAACACCTTTGTTTACCCAATTGCAGGTTACTCAAAAGAAGTGGATTCTGTTGAACAAATCGAAGATGGTGCACGTATTGCGGTTCCAAACGATCCAACGAACCTAGGTCGTTCACTGCTTCTTCTTGAGCAACAAGGTCTTATTACACTTCGTGAAGGTGCTGGCCTGCTAGCAACGGTTCGCGATATCGTCACTAACCCTAAAAACATCACTATTGTTGAACTAGATGCAGCACAACTTCCTCGTTCACTGGATGATGTAGCGCTTTCTATCATCAACACAACGTACGCAAGCTCGATCAACTTAACTCCACAAAACGATGGTATTTTCGTTGAAGACAAAGAATCTCCATACGTAAACCTTGTTGTTGCTCGTGAAGACAACCTGAATGCAGAGAACGTTCAGAACTTCGTAAAAGCATACCAAACAGAAGAAGTATACAGCGCAGCGTCTGAAATCTTCCAAGGCGGCGTAGTTAAAGGCTGGTAATCAGCCCAAAGATCATTGACGTTCCGTGATTAAAATAACCGAACGTTAACGCCAAACCATTTAAAAAGCCGATATCTTACTCAATGAAATCATGCTCAATGAGCTCGCTTTCAATAAAAATAGAGTATATATCGGCTTTTTTATGCTTGTCTGAAAATATTAGTTAACTACACATTACTTAACTAAACATTGCTTATCTATAAGCACCTTTATCCCGTGTTCTGCATCAAGTGTTCAGGATTGAAAGTACAGAAATGAAGTCATCAGCGGCTAGACTTTAATTTGATCCCAGGAAATATTGGACACAATACGACAGTCATCGCACTTAAAGTGGAAGATATCGTGCAATGCTTCATCCTGTAACCAATCCCCACCACACTTCGGACACTTACGCTGTTTTTCATCCGCTAGGCTTTTGCCACCCACTCGGTACTGATAATAATAAGTCGGAACCTTAGTCAAAAATTCAATACGGCCTCTTAAATCCCAGCCTCGGCGAAACAACACACTATCAGCGCTGCAGATTTCAAACTGCGTCGCGTGCTCGGCTCGGCAAGCTCCTGCCATTTGAATTTCATCACACGCTTGCCATTCTGTTTGCCACTTAATCAAGGCTTTATGATCGCCATTGAACGTCGCAGGGTTTCGATACAACGGGATAGGCAACAAGCTTTCACCACTTCTTAATGGTGAGCATGTATGAACAAAGGTGGTGTAAAGGATTTGCCAGCTCGGCGTTTCTTCTTCAGCGGCTTGTTCCGAGTTAAGATCTCTTCCAAGTAAACGCATTTTGGGCGCAAGTAGGCTGGCTTCCGTTAAGCGGTTAAAACACACTTTAACAAAATCAGAACGATATTTAGGGTGCAAACTGTCTTGTTCAGGACACACAACACGAACCAGAAACTCGCCCTCTCCCATTACGATCGGAAACTCACGACCCAGCACTTGTCCGTTGTATCTCAGCGCATCCATCAGACCATTGATCGCTTTATCAACGGCGCTCACCGTCGTGTTATCAAAGCACTCAAATTGCAATTCAACTACATACATTATTTATTCCCAAACCCGATTATACCGCAGGATCTAAGTGAGTCAGAAACTCAACAATATTTTGCGCTAGGACATCGCGCTTATCGGTGCCCAACCTTTCCAAAATGACATTTCCCGACAAATTGCATATCGAAATCACATCAAGCTCTGCGTCAGTCGCGGCAATAAACACCGTGGGTTTGAGCTTTAAACGCCTTTGCGTGACCAAATGCCCCAAGATGTTTTCTTGCAGCAATACAAAGTCCTCATCATTCCAAACCTGCAGTAATGCCAGTTCGTTACCTTTCCACTTTGCGTTCATGTCAGCACTGTACTGACTACCATAAAAGGCTTTAATATCATCATGAATGATCAACTCAATGCCATTTTCCACATTGGTAAAGTCAGCACTTTTCTCGCGTGGATAAGCTTTCCATAGCACACTGTCTTGCCACTTCTTTTCAACGCAAGGAGAAACCAGCTGAGCAAGCTCTTCGTTATTGGGAAGTGAATGATGAGCTAATTGATATGCGTCTAAATACCTTTGGCTAAAAGAAAAAAGTGCCTGAGAAGCATCAGAAGTCATTGAGGTCTCCAAAATATGGGTCAGGAAAGCCAGCTTTAGGTCATATCATTAATGACAGTTCACTGGGGATTGCGTAAAATTCTCGCCATTCTAATCTAATTTAAGACAAAGTATGAGCAAATATTCCAATGCAAAAGAGCTCGCGGGTCTTACCCTTGGCCAAAAAACGCAATACACCAATCACTATGATGCCAGCTTGCTGCAGCCCGTACCTCGCAGTTTAAATAGAGATGATTTGCATCTAGGTGCTAGCCTTCCGTTCCAAGGCTGCGATATCTGGACCATGTATGAGCTATCTTGGCTAAATGAGAATGGATTACCTCAAGTGGCTATCGGGGAATTGGCGATTCCAGCCACCAGCACAAACCTGATTGAATCCAAGTCCTTTAAGCTCTATCTAAATAGTTACAACCAAACCACTTTTGAAAGTTGGGACCAAGTGTCGAAACAACTTCAAGACGACTTATCTGCTTGTGCTGGGGAAACCGTTGCTTTAAACATCTACCCTGTTACCAATTATACACAGCAACCTATCGTCACTATGTCGGGTGAATGTATCGATGCACAAGATATTAAGATTGAAAGTTACGACTTTGATGCCACATTACTTGATGGCGCAACCAGTGATGAGATCATTGAAGAAACACTACACAGCCACTTATTGAAGTCTAATTGCTTAATTACCAACCAACCCGACTGGGGCAGTGTAGAAATTCAATATCAAGGTCAAAAAATAAACCGCGAAGCTCTGTTACGCTATATTGTCTCTTTTCGTGAACATAACGAGTTCCACGAGCAGTGTGTTGAACGTATATTTACTGACATCATGAAATATTGTCAGCCTACGCGTTTAACGGTATACGCTCGTTATACTCGTCGTGGTGGCTTAGACATCAACCCGTACCGTTCATCAGAAAGCTCGAAGCCCGCTCATAATCAGCGCATGGCTCGCCAATAAGGAATAACCCGAATGCTACCAATGCGCTGGATGCAATTATTTTGTATCACTCTTTGCTTGTTTTCTACACTTACCCACGCCACGATTTATTCTTCTCCAACACTTAATGAGGCGAATAGTTTACTGGGTATTGTGCCAGCGCAGTCTAAAGTACTTACTTCAAATTATTTGAATCAACGCAAGCTCATTACGGATCAAAATGACAATCCATCGGCGATGAATCGAGATGAAAGTGACAACACGATCCGTACCCCAACCAGTACAGTTAATGCCCTGACAATTCTCGCTCAAGCGGAATATAATCTGGGCAATACATCCGTTGCGAATAAGCGCTTAGAAGAAGCGGAACAGCTGACCAACCAGCATCGACTTCATTACCAAAACCTAAGCGTTAAAACACTCCACACTCGCTTTCTTTGGCTGCAAACGCGCAATTCTGAACAAGCAATCCAGTCAATTGAAGAGATTCAGCTTAAATACAGCACAATTAAACAAGCGGATCAGTTTGCTCGCGTAATTTATTACCGTATTTTTATGCTCAAAGCTGAAATTGCATCGTACGATGGTAATGTCGATTTAGCGAACCAGTATTTTAATAAAGTAAAACCGTATATCGATTCACTCAAATCCAAAGCCACCTATATCGATTATCACATTGCAGTCGGCCATCACTATTTGAATAATAAGCTCTACAATCGTGCCTTATCCCAATTGCTCATTAGCTATTGGCAAGCGATTGAAGACAATTCAAGTGGCCAACTTGCGGCGGTCAATCGGTTACTCGCGCAGCTTTTTTATGAACGAAAAGTATTTGATACGGCCTTAAAGCATTTATCTCAAGCCGCCGACTTTTATGACAACTACCAAAGCTCCGTTGTACTGGCGGAAGTTTTAAAGCAGATGGGCGATATTTACTATCAACAGTCAAAATACAATTTAGCGTTAGTTCACTATTTCAACGTTATCGATCACGAGAGGAAAATAAATAACATTGAAGATGTCATCGATATACGCTTATCGTTGGCGGCTACTTACCTTCAACTTTATAACTTTTCATTAACTGAACAGTATTTGAATCGAGCTGAAAAGTTACTGGAATATGCGCAGTTTCCTCATTTAAAAGCGGAAGCGCTGCTGCTCAATGCGGGGCTTGCTCATCACAAACAAGAACCTGACTTAGTTTATGCTTATGCCAATGAAGCTCTTGAGCTTGGTATATCGCTAAAAGACATTACTATTCAAATGCACGCCCATAAACTTCTTTACCTCGGCTTAGAGAAAAAAGGAAAACTTGAGGGTGCGTTAGATAATTTAGAAAAGTTTAATGACCTCAGTCGGATTCAGCAACAGTCTTTAAATCTGATTAATGAAGAAGCCTTTCGTCAGCAAAAAGAATTTGTTGAACAAACCTTACACTTAACAGGCCAAAAAGAAGAACTGCAAGAAACTCACGAGAAATACCTTCAGTTGCGTCGTATTTCGTGGGCTCTTTTCAGTATTGGCGTTTTGATCTTCATTGTATTGCTCCGCAGAGGTTACATAATCCAAAGGCTAAATTTAGATAACGCTAATCTCAATGATGCGCTTTGCACGCACTCACGCTCCACCTTGCCGAATTTACGCATGTTAAGTGCGAAGTTACCCACATCCGTAAAAAATCGGCATCAGTTTGAACAATGGCCTGCGGGAGAGCTCATCCATGAACCGCTGCACGACCGATTAAAGTTCATATTGATTGATATTCCTTTCTTAAGAAATATGTACTTACAGCACGGCTATGAGGATGGGTTAAAACTGGAAGAATCATTTGGGGAATTCCTCAAAAGTAAGATTTCGGAGCCCGCTCGGATTTACCATTTTTCAGACGCCAACCTTTTATATATCGAACCCCAAGATGACGACAATAGCGATCCCGAACAGCTATTTCATAAAATACAAGGCTGGATTCAAGAATTCAAATCCGATCTCCCGCTGATGAGAGTGGTCAGAATCGGAATTGCTGACTACCCATTTTTACCCCGAGCATACACAGCAATCAGCGACAAAGAACTGATTGATATTTTATTGATGTCGACCAGTGTCGCTCGAACATTGAGTATGAAAGAACACTCAAGCCAATGGGTCTATTTAAAAGCCATAGAAAATGCCCCAGCCGCTAGCCTTGCAACTGGAAACATAAGAAAAGCATGCAAACATTCAATCAACCAAGGGCTAATAAAAGTCCATTCTTCTTATAAGAATGAGGACAGCATCAAAAAACTATTAAAAGATGGATAAAACCTGGGCGTTCAAGCATTAGATTCAGTGACGTCCTTATTTATTTTGTTATTATCGATTAATTAGTTAATAAGATCATTTTTGATCTTTTTACATGGACATATAGTTAAGTTTGTATGGGCGTTCTCGAACAAGATTTAGAATTAGAGCTAATCAAGCTAAAAAGCGAACTTGAACAGGTTCGTTTGACACAACGAGATTCTTCGTTCAAATTTAAACGAGAACAAAATGTTCTTAAGCGTATTGTTGCGTCTCTCAGCTTTGCTTGTGGTGAAGAGAATTCAAAACTAAGCACTAGCCTTGGTGAGTTGCGACAAGCTCTTGAGCAGCATAAAGACATCAGCTCGCTAATACCGCGTCTTGCCGTATTAGAAAGAATGTTGAAACAACAGACGTTGGCTATGGAAAAAAAGACGGTTCAGTTAGATTCACAAGTCAAACACAGTGGAGAAACCCTACTGCGTATTACTGGGCTGCCGCCTAGAATAAAGCGTGATTTAAGAGATCTCCTTAGCTATTCCGGTTCGGAAAAAAACAAAGATTCAACCCATGCGCTACAACTGCTTGCGATCTACGAACGTTCGATAAAAATCATCACCTCAAACCCAGACACCGCATTATCTGAAATAAACAATGCCGCAGATAAAGAACTGCTCGCCCGTTTATCAGAAGAATTACAACATTTAATCACTGAATTGGATTTTGAAGGCGAATCTGGCGATATACTCATCGACATCAGAGCGAAACTGCTGCTCGGTGTCTCAACGCAATCGTTACTCGAGATAACACTGCAAGTTCTTAAGTTAGTCGTTGATGGTACAAACTTTGAGCGTAAAACGTCAGAGCAATTCCTTGAGCAAGTCAACTCGTCGCTCTCTTCTACTCTAAAAAGTAACGCCCAAAGCGTCGACCAAAGCCAAAGCTACTTTGACCAACGAAAAAATATCAATAAAGAACTCGATGCACTGGTCATAAAATCAAAATCGGCGGTCAATTCATCCAATGACCTGGACGCTCTAAAGAAAGAAATGACCCCTTTATTCGCTCAATTGACATCATTAACCGAACGGCTTAACCATGCTGAGCAAAGAGAAGAAGCTCTCATTGAACGCATGAGCTATGGAAAGCAGCAATTAGAAGCGGTATTCGATTTAACCCAAGATCACCGTCGTCGACTTGAAGATCAAGCCAAACGAATGCTGCTCGACCCTCTGACCAAAATATATAACCGTACGGCCTTTAATGATCGTATGGAGTTAGAGTACCGTCGATGGATTAGAACACAGAATAATTTGCGCATCGTATTGTTAGACATTGATAACTTTAAAGCCATCAATGACAGCTTTGGCTATGTTGCTGGTGATAAGGCATTGAAGATCATCGCTCGAACAATCTCCAAAGAAGTGTCAGATACCGATACGGTAGCTCGATTTTCTGGTGAAGAGTTTATTCTTTTATTGCCCGAACGAGACGACAACGAGTGCTATAAAGTGATTCAAACCATTCAAAGGCAGGTCAGTAAATTACCTTTCAAATTTAAAGATAAAAGCATTTCTATCACGCTTACCGCCACCAGCTCTGTATTTAGAGAATCGGATACCCCAGAAGAAGTGCTTGATCGCATTAGTCGCAATCTCACTGAAGCCAAAAGTTTAGGGACGAACCAACTTATTTGGAAATAACCACACCACTTAAAGTCCGTGCTTTCAAACTCAAGGTTGCCTGTCAATAGTCCTATTTTCTCCTCATACTTCTCCCCCATACATCTGTGCAAATGCCCCATGAGACTCATTTTTTTAACATTTCTATATTGATTTAGTCTTTTCAAATAGTTATATATTGAATTTCTTTGCTAAGATGTTAAATACACCAACTTTTCTCGGTGTGTTTATTTCTCAGATAATAGGAGGCGACTATGATCACTCATATTAGCCCAGCAGGTAGTATGGATTTGCTTTCTCAACTTGAAGTTGAGCGTCTTAAAAAAACAGCATCTAGTGATATTTATCAACTTTATAGAAACTGCACTCTGGCAGTACTGAACTCTGGTAGCCACACCGATAACTCAAAAGTGCTATTAGAAAAATACAAATCCTTTGATGTTAATGTCGTTCGTCGCGAGCGTGGTATCAAGCTCGAATTAAGTAATGCGCCTGAACATGCCTATGTGGATGGGCAAATGATCAAGGGCATTCAAGAACACTTATTCTCTGTGCTGCGTGATATTGTTTACGTCAATATGCACCTTGCCGACAGCCAACGTTTGAATCTCACAAATAGTACTCATATTACCAATTTGGTCTTTGGGATATTACGAAATGCAGACGCATTAACACCTGGCATTGAGCCAAATCTTGTGGTTTGCTGGGGGGGGCATTCGATCAACCCAACTGAGTACCAGTACACAAGAGAAGTGGGCCATGAACTCGGCCTTCGAGAGCTGAACATCTGTACCGGTTGTGGGCCAGGAGCAATGGAAGGGCCTATGAAAGGAGCCGCGATTGGTCACGCTAAGCAGCGTTATGAAAATCGTCGTTACTTAGGGTTAACCGAGCCATCCATTATTGCAGCAGAGCCACCGAATCCGATCGTCAATGAGTTGATCATTATGCCAGATATTGAGAAACGTCTGGAAGCGTTCGTTCGTATGGCCCACGGGATTGTTATCTTCCCTGGTGGACCAGGAACCGCTGAAGAGCTTTTGTATATTCTGGGGATCATGATGCACCCAGATAATGCTGACCAACCGATGCCGATTGTACTGACAGGGTCAAAAGAGAGTGAAAGTTACTTCCGCTCAATCGATAAGTTTATTGGTGATACTCTTGGCAAAGAAGCACAAAAGCATTATCAAATAGTCATCGATGATCCAGAAAAGGCAGCGCAAATTATCAGCCAAGCGATGCCTAGTGTAAGACAGCACAGAAAAGACACTGGTGATGCTTACAGTTTTAACTGGTCACTTAAAATTGCACCGGAATTTCAGCTCCCCTTCGAACCTACCCATGAAAGCATGGCGAGCTTGGATCTTCATCTTGAACAGCCTCCTGAAAACTTAGCGGCCGCACTCAGACAAGCCTTTTCTGGTATTGTTGCTGGTAACGTTAAAGCGGAAGGCATCATCGAAATAGAGAAACATGGGCCGTTCACGATCAACGGAGATTCAATACTTATGGAGAAGATGGACAAGCTGCTCAACGATTTTGTTGAACAACATAGAATGAAGTTACCTGGTGGCACCGATTACGTACCTTGTTACAAAATAGCCACCACTGACGAACGTTAAACCGATAGAAAGCGATCACGATGCCATTTCAGGTTACAGTCACTCTTCACGGCGATTCATTCTCTAAGGGCAATGGGTAGCAATCTATCATTGATTCATTACAATAAGGGCTGAATAAGCCCTTATTTTTTGGAATGTTATGTCAATACACCTAGTGATCATCGATGCGCTCAACCTGATTCGACGTGTCCACTCAGCTCAGCCCGATCCCGCAGACATAGCAAGAACCATTGAAACGACTAGCCGAACATTAAAGCGCATAATAAATGAAGCCGAACCTACGCATATCATTGCGGTGTTTGATCACCATTTGCAAAATCGAGGTTGGCGAGCAGAAATACTGCCTAAATATAAAGAAAACCGAAAGCCCATGCCTGAGCCTTTACTGCATGGTTTAGATAAAATTCAGCAAGCCTGGTGGGATCTAGGTATTGATTCGCTGCTTTCCGATGGTGATGAAGCCGATGATTTGGTCGCCACATTAGCGGTAAAAGTGGCTCAACACGGTGAAACCGTCACCATTATCTCAACCGACAAAGGCTACTGCCAATTACTCTCCCCAACGCTACAAATTCGCGATTATTTTCAACACCGCTGGCTCGATGAGCCTTTTATTGAAAAAGAATTTGGTGTTAAACCGAGTCAGCTTTCTGACTACTGGGGGCTGACTGGTATTAGCTCAAGCCAAGTCCCAGGGATTCCAGGCATTGGCCCAAAAGCGGCTAAAGAAATACTGAACCAATACACCGATATTGAGACCGCCTACAGCACTGATGATCTTTTACCTAAATACCGAAAGAAATTTGATGCGCACATTGACTCTGCGCGTACCTGCAAAGCCGTCTGTGCGCTTAAAACCGATATAGAGTTAGGGTTCAATTTACAAGATCTACGTTTTAACGGATAAATAGAGGTTGCTCTACCAGTGCAGAATCTATCCACTATTAACTAACTACTAACTACTAACTACTAACTACTAACTATCATCAATCCATTCTCAGCGACACGCTATCACGATTCGGATGAAATACTATCGCTCTTCTAGCGGATACAAAAAGGCCCACAGTAACGTGGGCCTCGAAGTCTTTAATCTTTTCGTCACTTAATGGAGTGAGATATCTAGCGCTATGAGAGAATCAGTGCATCGAAATAGCTAGTGCGTCAAAACGTTAGTGCGGCGAGATGTTCGACAAGCACTGAAGGTGAACCGTTATTTCTTCACGATCATGATAAAGATGCTTCGCTTGAAGTTTATACTTAACGTCATTTTCAGTTAAAAATTGCTTCAAGTTCTCAATATCTTGGAGCACTTCATCATAACGACCTTTCATCGGCAGTTTCAGGTTAAAAATCGCTTCTTTTGCCCAGCCACTAATGATCCATTCGCCCATAAGCTGAGCAACACGTGAGGGTTTTTCAATCATGTCACAAATAAGCCAAGTGACGTTCTTACGATCTGGCTCAAATTTAAACCCATCGACTTGATGGTGCTTAACTTGGCCCGTTTCCATTAAACTGTCAGCCATCATGCCGTTATCAACCGCATGAACAAACATAGAACGCTTCACCAATTGATATGTCCAACCACCTGGGCATGCACCCAAGTCCACTCCCCACATCCCTGACGCCAATCTTTCATCCCACTCATCGCGAGGGATAAAAACATGGAATGCTTCTTCAAGTTTTAATGTCGAACGGCTTGGTGCATCGGCAGGGAATTTTAACCGTGGAATTCCCATAAAGAATTTTGAATTATTGTCGACGTTTGAGTACCCCACGTAACAGTGGCCAGGTGCGACAAAGCAGATATGCATGACTGGTTTTTTAGGGTTATCTTTATTGAACATTAACCCTTTACCGCGCATGGCTTGACGCATCGGTACGGTAAATTTACGGCAGAATTTCAGCAGCTCTTTAGCTTCATTGGTATCTGGCGTTTCAATGCGAATATCACCGCAACGAGGAAAGCCTTCAACCTCGCTCAACGCTTGTAAAATAGGAGAGATACGGTCTTCTGTTGGCAACTCAGTAAGCTCAGTCGCAACCGCAAACATTTGACGAGCAAAGATCAACGTTTGAAAATCGATCGATTTGATCAACTTACCCGCATCGCCTTCTTGGTAGCACTCAAACAGCACATAACCAGTATTTTTCTGTACACGAGGAAAACCATACACCTCTAGGTGATTCGCTTTATCTTGAATTTCACCAGCGCACTCTTTTTCAAAGCCAGAACGGCAATAGAGCATTACGTGTTTCACTTGTTGACCTCTTTTAACTGTAGTGCTGCGACAGTAAACAGCCCCCACCCAATAATAAATAGTAGACCACCCAATGGGGTAATCGGTCCAAACCACTTAATTCCGGTAAGCGCTAGAGCATAAAGACTGCCACTAAAACAAAGGATGCCGATAATAAAGCAAATTGCGGCAAGGAAAAAATACTTTTGTGCTTTTTGGCTCATATTTATCTGAATTAAAATCGCACATACCGCAATCGCGATGGAGTGAATAAATTGATATTGCACACCCGTTTCAAAAACACCCAGCAGGTATGGCGACAAGATAGATTTTAAGCCGTGTGCGGCAAAAGCCCCTAAAGCGACTGAAACCATGCCAGATAAACCACAAAATGTAAGTAATGACTTACTTCGCATCGTACACCTCTAAAATAAACTGGCTGAGTTTCTCAACGGTTAACGCGATATTTTGTTCTTGTGTAAACCCTGAACGTTGACGAGGCTTGAAGCTATGATCACCATCGGGAATAAAAGCGACCTCGATATGGCTTGAAAGCGAAAACTCAGGAAACTCTTCTCGTTTTCCCATTGTATCGCGTTCACCTTGCAAAATAAGGCATGGCTTACTCAGTGTGGCCAAATGTACCCCTTTATACTTTTCGGGTTTGCCAGGTGGGTGAAACGGGTAGCCTAAACAAGCGACACCAGCCACTAACGTTTCATCAGCCAATAGGCTTGCCATTCGCCCTCCCATCGACTTTCCACCAATGACGACTGGTCGAGTTGCAACGTCATCAATCACTTTCTGGTACGCCTCTAGGAGCTTTGGCGCACGATCGGGGGGACGCTTCTTTCCATTTTCAGCACGTTCGACCATATAGGGAAAATTAAAGCGAATCACCTGAATGCCATTTTCGGCCAAACCTTTGGCCACCTGAACCATAAAATCGTGATCCATTCCCGCCCCCGCACCGTGAGCAAAAATGAACACTGGCTGATCGCTTTGACCATCAATCAGGTAATCAGTCATCAAGAAACTCCTCTTGCTCACTTTGAGCCTTGGCTAACATCCAGTCACGGAATGTGGCTATCCGCCCCATATCCGCTTGCTTATCATGGCACACCACATAAAAAGCATTCTTAGTGACAAATATTTCATCAAATGGAGCAATAAGACGTCCGGCTTCTAATTCAGGTTGAGCCAATACGTTATGTCCTAGAGCAATACCTTGCCCATGTACAGCAGCTTGAAGCACCATAGTAGAATGGCTGAAGATAGGCCCATGGTTGACGTTCACCCCTTCCAGTCCATATTGCTTAGTGAACTGCTTCCAATCTTTACGAGACGTATCATGCAATAACGTATGTGATTTAAGATCATTCAGTGACTCTAAAGGCTTACTCCCCAATAGCAGACCAGGAGAACACAAGGGAACTAAGTATTCCTGATACAGTTTATCGGCTCGTAAACCTGGCCAATTGCCTCGACCATAGTAAATCGCCACATCGACATCATCGGTCAAAGAGCCATCATCCATATCAACGGCTTTAATTCGAACATCGATGTCAGGTTGTTGCTGATTAAAATCGGCTAAACGTGGAACCAACCATTGAATAGCAAAACTGGGTGGCAGGCTAATGGTCAGCGCACCTTTTTCACTGCGTTCAAGTACTTTATCGGTCGCTTCAGCAAGAGATGAAAAGATGTCTTTAATATCGAGGAAGTAACTTTGGCCCTCTTCTGTCAATAGCAAAGAACGATTTCGTCGACGAAACAGCTTCAGACTTAAGAACTCTTCCAGAGCTTTAATTTGATGGCTAACTGCAGCTTGAGTAACAAATAACTCTTCAGCAGCACGAGTGAAACTTAAGTGCCGAGCGGCTGCTTCGAACACTTTTAACGAATTAAGAGGAGGCAATCTTCTAGACATAGGAGCACTCAAAAAATGGATTAGTTTTTTTAATCTGAAACATTATAAATTGTCGATTGCTTAGCGGCCAGAGAAATTCTATATTTCACCCCGCAGCGCAGGCCTGAACGGCTTAATTCTCTCTAGAATTAATTGGCTTGCTGCTTGCTATGTTGTGTTTGCATACTCGGTTTTCGAGTTAGGTAGATTTCTACCAAATATTTTGTCGCTGTTCTCTCAACGACAAGATCAACTTCCTGTATTTTTGACCTGTCTGTCAAATGATTTTGCACCGCCTTTTGGCGGTGTTTTTTTATCTATCGACAACAGGGCTGAGCTGGACTGAACAGCAAAAAAAAACGCGAACCGTCATACGATTCGCGTCATCATGTTAATTCTATTGGCTATCTTACCTTGATGTAACCGTAACCTAAGGTCGGTACACTTTTACGTTGTGGTAACCCTGCTCTTGCAAGTACAACGCTTGCAAGCGACTCATTACGCCGCGATCACAATAAAGAAGGTACTCTTTATCTTGATCCAAATCGCCAAATTGCGTGCCGAGTTTAAAGAAAGGAATATGTTTTACTTCAACGCCATCAATCACTAATGGGTTGCCATCTTCTTCTTCCGGGCTACGAATGTCCAGCACGATAGCACTACCATCCGCTTTTTGTACGTGTTCTACTTCCGGCGCTGCTTTCACACTCTCTTTTGCAATGTCACGAATATCCATGACTCGAGCGTTCTCGACAACACCCTCTAAAATAGCGAAATCAAAGTTTCCTTCTTCTCTTTCTAGTTTGGCTTTGACAGCTTTAACCGTTGGATTTTTAGAAATAACACCACAATATTCCGGCATTGTTTTGGCGAAGTCTTCTGTACCAATTTCACGAGCAAGAGAAATAATGTCTTCTTTATCCCAATTGATCAACGGTCGAAGAATCAATGAATCGGTCACGTTATCAATATGACGAAGATTCGTCAGCGTCTGGCTAGAAACCTGCCCAAGCGCTTCGCCTGTGATCAATGCTTGAATACCAAATTTCTCTGCAACTTGACCCGCCGCGCGCATAAACATACGTTTTAGTACGACGCCCATTTGACCATCGTCAACTTTCTCTAAAATCTCCGCCACAACAGGTTCAAAATCCACTGAGATGAATTTTACTTTTGCCGATGAACCGTATTTATTCCATAGGAAGTGAGCAACTTGCTTCACACCAATTTCGTGTGCCGGGCCGCCTAAATTGAAGAAACAGTAGTGTACTTTTGAGCCACGCTTAATATGCAAGTAACTTGAAACACCAGAATCAAAACCACCAGAAATTAAGCTAAGAAGATCTTCCTGCGTTCCTAGAGGGAATCCACCTAAACCTTTATGACGGGCAATCACTTGGTTAAGTTTATCTTTTTCAATCTCAACTTTGACTGTTACGTCTGGGTTCTTAAGCTGAACTTTGGCACTTTCAATCGCTTGATTAAGGCCACCACCAACATAACGTTCTAGCTCAATCGAAGAAAAGTCATGTTTGCCGCGACGCTTAGCACGCACTGAAAAAGTCTTGTCGACAATGAGAGAACCGCTTAACTCCAATACTTGTTCATAGATATCGTGCAGATCTTTAAAATCAGACTGCTGAACTTCAAGAGAGTGGTGAATACCCGGAGTCTGAGTTAAAACGTCTAACGTTTCGTTGTAGTATTTGTCACTTTGTGAAGTGACTTCAATGTAATCACGACGGTTGAATACGGCAACCGACTCGGTTCGGTTTTGTAGTATGTTGCGAATGTTACACTCTAGAATCCTTGTGAAGCGCTTGCGCACAGAATCACTTTTTACAAAAATTTCTGGATGGGGCTTAACGATAAATTTCATACATCACTTCACAGGTTAAAAGCTGGCGCAACGCGACTATTCTGCTTCTCATTACAGTAAGTAACCCAAAGGCCAATCACCAAAACAATAAGCGTGTTTTAATAACCGCTCTATAAGGGCGCAAGATTATACACGAGGTTGCAAACATAAAAAAGGTGAGCGTTACACTCACCTTTCTCGTGACCAAGAGAGTTAACAAACTCCATCGACAACCCTTTTTTAATCAATACATTACGGTTCAAGCGGTATTGATGGCACTTCATCACTATACAGTGGCTCACCTTGCATAATGCTGATCTCAACTCGACGATTTCGAGAGCGTTGAGCAGCCGTATCATTTTCCCCTAGCGGTTCCGTGTCGGCCATCCCTCTAACTCTCAAACGCTGATGAGAGAAGCCGCGGACTTTTTCCATCTCTTGAGCAACAGAAACCGCCCGCTGAGAAGAAAGATCCCAATTAGAACGATACAGCTCAGAATCTAATCGTTGATCATCGGTATGACCCGAAATACGAACAATGCCAGGTACATCTTTAACCAACTCTGCGATTTGGCGAACCAAGGGTCTAAACTTCGGTTGTAAAAACGCCGATCCTTCAGGGAATGCCCCTTTCTCTCGAATACGGATAACGATTTGCTGCCCCAGGTTTTCAACTTCAATCGCCCCTTCCGCTATTTCGCGCTCTAGGGCTTTTTTGATCGCTTCTTCTAAGATTTCAAGCTCTTCAGATTGCGCTTCTGATTGTGAATCCGATTCTTGCTGCTGTTGTTGATCGGCTTCGTTGTTTTGGTTGTCTTGCGTTGAGGTATCGGGTGATTTTCCGCCCGTCTGTTTACCCTTGTCTCGCTGAGTCCCCCCCGCTCGATCGGATTCACCCTCGTGAAAATCAAGGGTTTGCTGCGTGATATCGATGGTTTGCTGCATGATCACGTCAATCGGCGTAGGCTCTGGTCGCCCTGGTCGAAACTCTTGGGCAATAATACTGGTCCCCTTAGGGATGTCTTTCACCTCAAGACGGTTTTGAACCCCAAAGGCAAACTTCATCGAACCCGCTATCTGTTTGAATTTCAGAACATCCATTTCTGAAAACGAAAGCAGCAATACGAAAAAGCACATCAACAGTGACATCAAATCGGCAAATGTTCCCATCCACAGCGGGAGACCGGGGGGCGGACATTTGCAATCTTCTTCATCATCCATATTGCGTTCCTTACTCGTTATCTACATCAAGAACACGTTTACCTTCATGGAGGTAGTTCTTAAGGTAACTATCGATAACTCGTGGGTTTTGACCATCTTGGATAGCAAGCACGCCATCCATAATCAAGCGACGATTCAATTTTTCTTGTTCACGTCTGAGGGACAATTTATCGGCAATAGGGAAAAACACCATGTTGGATAAAATCGCGCCGTAGAGTGTGGTTAACAATGCAACCGCCATTGCAGGACCAATGGATTTTGGATCATCCATATTAGACAGCATCGCAACCAAACCAACTAGAGTACCAATCATTCCCATCGCAGGAGCAACATCACCAAAGGCTCTAAAAACACTGGCACCAAAGTCGTGTCGCTCATCGGTTAACGCGATATCTTTTTGCAGCGCCGCTCTCACCACATCGGCGTCATGCCCATCCACCAGCAGATCAATGCCTTTTTGCATGAAACCATTGGTGATCTCCATCTCTTCCAGCGCTAAAAAACCGCCTTTCCGTGCTGCGTCGGCCATTTCAACCACTTTCGCGATCAAATCTTCAGGCTCATCCACTTTAAACATGAATGCTTTACCGGCAATTTTTGCTGCCCCAAAAAACTGGCCCATTGTAAACTTCATCAATACAACGAAGGTGGAGCCACCGACTACGATCAAGATTGACGTGACATCGATGAACATCATGATGCTGCCACCAAGAATCATCGCCATGATGACAAAGGCAAAACCACCAATGAGTCCTAACAGCGTTGCTAAATCCACAAAGCACTCCTCATGCTATTTATCAGCGAATATGAGATTGATACCAATTCAAAAAAACACAAGGCGAGTGCTCAATTAACGTTATTTAAGGATAAGATAAATTGGTATTCTTTCATCAGTTAAATTAGTTATCGGCCTGATCATAAGATCTTTAACTAAATTATTGGAATTCCTTTCAAAGTTTTTCGCCACACAGATCAACCTATGATGACATTTACAGTGTGTTTTTATCACAACGGCGACTAAAATTATTCATATTGAGTCACAACATTCTATTCATACAAGTCACACACTGTCACTTAGGTATAGAAAATAGACCGTTTAAGCTCCACTTTTCTAACAATTTTTTTTGGTTAAATTTGACCATCACCACGCCCTAAGGTAACTTTCGTCCATCTTTCTCAACTAGACAGCTAAACGAGACATATTATGGCGAGTAAAAAACCTGAAAACATGTCGTTTGAAGCGACCATTGAAGAACTCGACACTTTAGTTGAACAGTTGGAAAATGGCGAGTTAGCGCTTGATGACGCTCTAAAAAAATTCGAACGTGGTATTGCTTTAGCTCGCGTCGGTCAGACAAAACTAAGCGATGCTGAACAACGTGTGAGCATTTTGCTGCAAAATGATGACGAAGCGCCTCTGAGCCCTTTTGAATCTCCGACGGAATAATATAGAAGAACCATTATGATTGAGGCGTTAACCGCTTATCAACAACAAAACAATCACACGCTCAACGCCTGGTTGGATCGTCTGCCACACCAAGACAGTACGCTCATTAATGCCATGCGTTACGGTTTGCTACTTGGTGGAAAGCGCGCTCGTCCTTTCTTAGTCTATGCCACTGGCCAAATGCTCAACTGCGAACAAGCAGGGTTAGACACACCCGCTGCTGCTATTGAATGTATTCATGCTTACTCACTAATTCATGACGATCTGCCAGCAATGGACGACGATGAACTGCGTCGCGGTCAACTGACTTGCCATATTAAGTTTGATGAAGCAACAGCCATACTAACGGGTGATGCTCTGCAAACCCTCGCTTTTACGGTGTTGGCAGAAGGTGAACTATCCTCCGTTGCTGAAGCGCAACGCATTAAGATGATCCAAGCACTGGCACAAGCGTCAGGGGCTCATGGCATGTGTATCGGTCAATCACTTGATCTTGAAGCCGAAAGCCGCCAAGTGACTCTTGAAGAACTCGAAGAAATTCATCGTAACAAGACAGGCGCACTGATCAAATGTGCCGTTCGACTCGGCGCTCTATCTGCAGGGAAAGAAGGTATTGCCATACTCCCTCAGCTTGATAAATTTGCGGATGCCATCGGCCTTGCATTCCAAGTCCAAGATGACATTTTAGATGTTATTGGCGATACTGAGACCCTTGGCAAGCCTCAAGGCTCTGATCAAGAATTAAATAAAAGTACCTACCCATCTCTACTCGGATTGGATGGTGCGATAGATAAAGCTCATACTCTATTGAATGAAGCCCTTCAGGCACTCAAAGAGATTCCTTACAATACAGAATTACTTGAAGAGTTCGCCCGATACGTCATCGAACGCAAGAACTAAACACTAATAAGCGCATTACTATGACTCTTGATATTTCAAAATATCCAACGTTATCACTGGCCAATACACCGGATGAACTTCGAAGTCTTCCTAAAGAGACACTGCCTAAGCTGTGTGATGAACTTCGAACTTATTTGCTTAACTCTGTGAGTCAATCCAGTGGTCACCTAGCATCAGGCCTGGGTACTGTCGAGTTAACCGTAGCGTTGCACTACGTCTATAACACTCCTTTTGACAAAGTCATTTGGGATGTTGGGCACCAAGCATACCCGCATAAAATTCTCACTGGTCGCCGTGATCAGATGTCAACAATTCGCCAAAAAGATGGGCTTCACCCGTTCCCTTGGCGAGAAGAAAGCGAATTTGACACGTTATCGGTCGGTCACTCTTCGACTTCTATCAGTGCGGCGCTTGGTATTGCTATCTGCGCAGAAAAAGAACAAAAAAATCGTAAAGTTGTCAGTGTCATTGGCGATGGTGCCATTACGGCGGGCATGGCCTTTGAGGCGATGAATCATGCGGGCGATGTTCATTCCGATATGCTGGTTATTCTCAACGATAACGAAATGTCTATTTCTGAAAACGTTGGCGCTCTAAATAATCATCTTGCTCAAGTACTTTCGGGAACCCTTTATACCTCGATCAGAGAAGGGGGCAAGAAAGTCCTTTCTGGCGTTCCGCCAATCAAGGAACTGGTTCGCAGAACAGAAGAGCACCTCAAAGGAATGGTGGTTCCAGGAACATTATTCGAAGAGCTTGGGTTCAACTATATTGGCCCTATTGATGGTCATGACGTCAACGAACTCATTAAGACCTTAAAAAATATGCGTGGGCTAAAAGGGCCACAGTTCTTGCATATCATGACCAAAAAAGGCAAAGGCTATGAGCCAGCCGAGAAAGACCCGATTGGTTACCACGGTGTTCCAAAATTTGACCCAAGCCAATTAAGCCTGCCAAAAAGCAGTAGCACAAAACCGACGTTCTCTAAGATTTTTGGCGACTTCCTGTGTGA
>NZ_JBNGCJ010000003.1:0-3164 GCF_049974785.1 Vibrio genomosp. F10 str. 9ZD137 | reverse complement strand
GCGTGTCTGAAGTGTTCCGTTCAACAGAACAATCTCAAGAAGAGGTTAAAAAGGCGAATACCGGCACTCAAGAAAGTAGAGGGCAGGTAGCCAGCAGTTTAGTGCTGGTCGAGGAGCTGCTTCGCTCCATCAATACCGCCGTGGATATTACCCATAAGTTAGATGAGTTTAGTAACAACATTGGCAGCATTCTTGATGTGATTCGTGGCATTGCTGAGCAAACTAACTTGCTCGCATTAAATGCGGCGATAGAAGCGGCGAGAGCAGGTGAGCATGGACGCGGCTTTGCTGTCGTTGCCGATGAAGTCAGAACTCTCGCCACAAGAACCCAGCAATCCACCGTTGAAATCCAGAAGATGATAGAAAGTCTGCAAGAAAGCTCTCAACAAGTAGTCGAAGTGATGAATGAGAGCCAGGACAAAACCAAAGAATGTGTTGAACAGAGTCGAATTACCGATGAAACCTTGAAGTCGGTGGCAGAGCGTATGGAATCCATCAATGATATGAGCATGCAAGTGGCTCATGCATCTGAAGAGCAAATAGTGGTCAGTCGCGATATTGCAAAAACCATCAACGAAATATCGGAAGTGGCGATTGAGACCGAAACAGAAGCGAGAGGCGCATCGTCTGTAAGTGACGTGTTAGCGCAGCTAGCGCAGCAGCAGCGGACACTGGTTAACAAGTTTAAGTTGTAGCCGTGTGGACGTATAAAAATAAAAAGGAAGGGAGTGTTATGAAATATTTTGGCAAGCTATGTCTGTTATTTGCGGTTTGTTTTTCCGCAGTTGTACAAAGTGGAACACTGGTTATCGAGAGTTGGCGTGAAGATGGGGAGATTTGGAACAACAAAATTATTCCCGCCTTTAATGCCGTCCATCCCAATATTAAAGTCGAATACAAGCATACTGTAGCGACCGAGTATAACGATCAATTAAACGGAAGGCTTGCAGGGGGGAATGCTGGCGATATTATTACGTGTCGTCCGTTTGATGATTCACTTAAGTTATTTAATGATGGCCATCTGGTGGATTTAACCGATGTTGACGGCATGGAAAACTTCCCTTCTTTTGCACAGTCTGCATGGCAAACTGATGATGGAGCCGTGACTTTTTGTTTACCGTTGGCGTCTGTTATTCACGGTTTTTTTTACAACAAAACCATCTTCTCTGAGTTAGGCCTTAAAGAACCTCAAACCGTGGAAGAATTTTTCATGGGCTTAGATAAAGTCAAAGCCAGTGGTAAGTATGTTCCGATTGCCATGGGGACAAAAGACAAATGGGAAGCGGCAACAATGGGCTTTCAAAATGTTGGGCCTAACTACTGGAATGGTGAAGATGGCCGTTTTGCTTTGATTTCTGGCGAAGGGAAATTGAATGACCCTGAATATCAAGCCGTGTTTGAGCAGTTAGGCCGCTGGGGTACTTACATGGGGGATGGATATCAAGATCGTGGTTATACCGATGCGATAGAGATGTTTGCCTCTGGTAAAGCGGCCGTTTATCCAGCCGGTTCATGGGATATTTCTGCTTTTAACAGCAAAATCGATTTAGGGGTGTTTAGACCACCGGTTAAGAACTCAGGCGATGATTGCTTTATCAGTGACCATACTGATATCGGTATTGGGATTAACGCCAACAGTAAAAACTTAGCGGAAGCACAAACTTTTATAGACTGGATGTCCAGCGAAGAATTCGCCGGCCTCTTTACCAACGCTTTACCTGGCTTCTTCTCACTATCGAATCACTTTATTGACGTTGCTGATCCAACAGCGAAAACTATGATCGCTTGGCGTGACACCTGTGACTCGACGATTCGGAACTCTTACCAAATCTTAAACCGTGGCGAACCGAGTTTAGAGTTGGAAATTTGGGAAACCAGTGTTGGCGTGATTAATGGTTCAATGATGGCTACTGATGCCGCTAACCGTTTACAACAAGGGCTGCAAGGTTGGTATAAACCTTAGTGAGTGTGAGTGTGAGTGTGAAAACGTTAGCTCTAAATACATAGAAAGAACGCTCTAAACGTTTGGAAAGCGATCATGATGATCGCTTTTTTTTGCACATTATTTGGGTAGAGACTCTCTTTTTAACCATTGGAACGATAAGCACTGACATTGTGATGAATGGGTTTGATTAAGTTAGGCGGTGGCTTTGTGTTAACGAACGTTCAAAGGGGTATCTGGATATTCTCCATTTGAATAGGCACTAGAGTCATCAACATTAAGTTAATCAAACAACGTATGGAGTTGTGCTATGAATTATTGGATAAAATCGGCAGCAGTTGTGATTGCTGCTTCGTCTTCGTTAGTGAATGCCCAAAGTGGCCATGATACATCGGATGATTCCGTCATGGATGGTGTCATTATTGAGCAGCGTGCAGTGCTTTCAAAGAACACTCAAGGGAAAGGGTTTGGCCCGCAGTCTCCACGCGACCTTGACCAGAAAGAAGGAAGGAATCAACGAACATTTTCTGCTGCTCCTCCTGCTACTGAAATGAACCTATGTAATATCCATTTTCACAAAAATGCAGAACACAAAGGGGGAGAATTTACTCAATACTCCGGAAATGGCGATGGTCACGGCTACCAAAGCGGTTATCGATATTCAGGTACGCTGACATCATCAGAGCGAAAGTCTTTTGAGGGTGAGGTTTGCCCAAGTGAGCCTACTGGGCATAGTGAGCATAGCCAGCCTAGTGGGTTAAGTGTTGGCGATACAATCGAAGCTCATTATGTGTATTCAACATCTCAGGTGCAACCGGGAGCAACCTTAGGGGCGTGTTTCAATGATGCGATTGGTAACCCGCAGCTTCGTGTTGAAACCCAAGTCTATGTGTTGGTCAACGATAACAACGCTGGCGATTTTATTGAATTGGCGAGTGTCCAAGAACAAAATGGCAAGTATCAATCGGTGAATATTCCGAGCGATACCGGAACACCTATTCAGTACACTGGTTCGACAACTGGGCCTACTTTTAATGAAAAAGGGTCTCCATTTCAAGTCACGTGGAGTGTACGTCCTAGAGTAGCCAAAGTAGATATTAGTAGCGTAGGTCGTTGGTGTGAAAACAATGTCTTTGATGAAAATCATGCTCACGGGGTACGAAATCTAGTCGTGAATCCTGATCTGTTGTCTCCCATGAACTAGGGCGTGTTGATCTTTCGA
>NZ_JBNGCJ010000002.1:0-11109 GCF_049974785.1 Vibrio genomosp. F10 str. 9ZD137 | reverse complement strand
GCGCAGCAGCGGGTAAAGCGTTGGCGCCGTTTGGTGACAAAGCCGGAACAGCAGCGGCTTTATTGGGTCTGTTTCAAATGAGTGGATCTGGGCTCGTAGTCGGTATTATGCAGAGATTATCACTCGAACCAGAAATGCTAATCACCTTACTTCTTTGGCTTACTGCGCCGAGCTTAATCGTGCTGTGTTCGAAGGTAGGCCATAAATGGCATGAGGTAAGGTTATCAGCCGAACATAGTTAATATGATGTGTTATTAGTGTCAAAACAGGTGTATATTTAACCTCTTACGATTAATACATATTATGCACTGGATAACCAATAATAATGTCGATGACAACTTACGAGATGGCCCGAGTTCTTGAACAGTTAGAAGATGCACCAGAAAAAATCATGTTTGGTAAAATTCTTAACGAGATGGGAAACCAAAGTGGTGAGCGTATTCGTAGTGCGGCTAAGCAGGTTCCTATTGATGTACTAAAAGATATCGTTTTTCAATTTCAACAGGTTATAGAGTCAAGAAAAGGCGAGCAGGTAGAAACGTTAGCCAAGCAGCTAGCCGAGCAAGGCATTTCCGCTGAAGAATTAAAAGCGTATTTAGCTCGTTAATCGCATTGTTCCGTTAATGGATTCATCGAAATGGCCTCACTTTTTAGTGAGGCCATTTTTAATGCTATAGAATATCTCGAACATCGTACAACAGATGACGGGCCGTTACGGATTCACATTGCGATTAATAGGGTTTTGTAGAGAAATCAGTGTCTCTGTAGACTGAACTTCATCAATGGCTTGTAGCTTGTCGATCAGAACATACTGCAGCTCTTCAATAGACTTACACATAAGCTTGACAAAAATGTTGTAGGCGCCAGTCGTGTAATAAGCTTCGACAACTTCTTCAAGTGCATTGAGCTTAGCAATCGCAGAATGATAATCTCTTGCCGCATTCAAGTTTATTCCAATAAAACAGCAAACGTCATAGCCGAGTTTCTTGGTGTTAACGATCACCTCTGTTCCTTGAATAATATCGGCTGACTTCATCTTTTCAATTCTAACGTGAATCGTGGCGGGGCTGACATCGAAGCTTTTTGCCATTTCAGCGTAAGGTTTACGAGCGTCTTCCATCAAAGTTTTGAGTATGGCCCGGTCTAGGTCATCGAGCTTAGCTTGTTGCATTTAATCACCGCGATTGTGAGGAACAAAAGAGAAACGCACTCAGTATATTTTATCAACAGCGATGTTACTATTATCAATTGATTGCATTCCTTGTGCCATGCTGATGCTCGATTTTCATCTTTCCCCGAGTCATGACTTTGTTTCATTATTTAGCCGGGTGGTCTGATATTGCCATGACATCAAAATGCAGCTTGGAATCGATCTAAATTATGACTAATGCAATGGTCATAGAAACCCAAGAAAGCGCCGAGAAAAACAGGTAGACTTCTGCCGTTCATTTTATTGTATTTACTGACTGACATCTGGAGCCAACTTTGCAGTTACAACTGATTTGCGAAGACGCATCACAACAAGATAACTTAGATGGCTTAGCCAAGCGCTGGAGGCTGAAACACGATAGCTCGAGTATGTTTGCGTTGGTGCTAACCGATGAGCATTTAGAATTACGCAAATTAGACGAACCCAAACTGGGGGCCATTTTTGTCGACCTCGTTGGTGGTGCCGTTGGTCATCGTCGTAAGTTTGGTGGTGGAAAAGGACAAGCAATAGCCAAAGCCGCAGGGCTTAATAAAGGAGCGACCCCCACGGTTCTTGATGCAACGGCGGGGTTAGGGCGCGATGCCTTTGTGTTAGCGTCTTTAGGCTGCCAGGTTCAAATGGTCGAACGTCACCCGGTTGTTGCAGCACTACTTGATGATGGGCTCTCGAGAGCAAAACAAGACAGTGAGATTGGACATTGGGTAACGGAAAGAATGTCACTCATACATGCCTCTAGTCACGATGCTTTAACATCACTAATTGAAGACAAAAGCTTTGTTCAACCTGATATCGTGTATCTTGATCCTATGTATCCACATCCAGAGAATAAGAAAAAATCGGCACTTGTTAAAAAAGAGATGCGTGTTTTTCAGTCGCTAGTCGGGGCTGACAATGATGCCGATGATTTATTAACTCCCGCTTTGGCGCTTGCCACTAAGCGAGTGGTGGTAAAACGCCCTGATTATGCTCCATGGCTAGGTGACAGAAAACCCGCTATGGCGATAGAAACCAAGAAGAACCGCTTTGATGTTTATGTAAAGGCATCGATGAGTTAATACAGTAAGTGACTAAAGAAATCAGTGACTAAAAATAACAAGCATAAAAGCCGTTACGACACGTTACTCAATAAAAACGCTCACTAAATGAGTGAGCGCTTTAAGTTTCTGGTTTTTAGATAAGACTTTAGGCACGGCTTTTAGATAAAGTCTTCAAGAGAGTAACGACTCCGTATTTCCCCAGGCAACCAGTATGGATCTAAGCCTGTTGTTCAACCCGCTTTTTTACCCATGTTTCATTGACCCACAGTGAAAGCAAAATAATCAGTCCACCAATAGATAAACTCACAAGGTCTACATCTCGATTCCAAATGACAATGTTTACTATAAGCCCAGCTGGGACAAGGAGGTTATTCATCACGGCGAGAGCGCCGGCATTCACAAGGCATGCCCCTTTATTCCATAGAAAGTAGCCGGCACCAGAAGCGATCACACCCAGATAAATCAAAACGCCCCACTGCAATGAGGTGGTAGGCAAATTATCGATATTGCCCATCAGAGCAAATGCGATGGTCGCAACACACAGGGCACCAAAATAAAAATAGCCAAAAATAGAATGGTGAGGTAGCTCTGTGGCTTCTTGCTCCATTACATACTTATAGCTGACTTGTCCGATCGCAAAGCAAAGGTTAGCACCTTGAACCACTAAGAATCCGAGTAAAAAGTTGTCATTTACGCCCGAAAATTTAATGAAAGCAGCCCCAGATACCGCTATTGCTGCGGTGACTAAGTACCAGGGCGAAAAACGTTGTTTAAGCAGGTCATAAATCAGCGTCACATAGATGGGTGTGAAAACGGTGAACAACAGGACTTCAGGAACAGAAAGCAACAAGAACGATTGGTAATAGAAGCAGTACATAAGACCAAGTTGTATGCCCCCAATACACATCAGTTTCAATTTCAATGTATTAGCGACACCCCGGAACTGGGTAAAAGGAATAAACACAAGGCTTGCTAAAGCAACGCGTATCCAGACTGAAAACCAAGAATCAACCTGACCGGCCAGATAAACACCGATCAAACTAAACGAAAATGCCCAAAGTAGGGTAACGGCAGAAAGATAAAACATAAATAAGATTCATTATCAAAAAGATAGCTGCAGTTTACCCTAATTGGTATTGGTTATAAATAGAACGTTCTACCCCGCTAATATCGCTTAATCGGTCAGCGGCACAACCAGCATATCGACGGGAGAGCTATTGATAAGCTGGCGAGTCGATGAGAGTAACTTACTCCAGAAGTCTTGGTGGTGCCCGCACACGACCAAATCAAAGTTGTGTTCATTGATGGTGTCGCATAGCTCATTACTGAGATCCCCACTTCCAATTAAGGTGTGTTTAATTGGGTATTGAGCATGATCCGCTAATTCTTGTAATTGCGCTTGAGACGATTCCATTGCTTGATGCTGTGTTTCGGCAAGATTGATGTCGATAAGACCGGTATAAAGCTCCGCATAGTTTACATCGATATGAATAAAAGAAAGCTTAGCGTTCAGAGGTTTGGCGAGTGCAGCGGCCTTATCAACCAGCAATTTGCTGTCTTCAGAAAGGTCGACTGCGACTAAGATATGTTGATAGCTCATTTGGATCTCTCCTATTTTATTGGGATAGGATTACTCTAGCATCAGTGAATAAGGATTATTGCTGTTGTGATCTCATATCCACATTGAGTAATGAACATGTTATTGTTTGATTAATAGATTTAGTCAATGCAGTTAGATAGTTGAAATAGGGGAAAAAAATGTTACCAAAAGCCATGGTTGAGCAATTGAATGAGCAAATAAACCTAGAATTTTTCTCATCCAACCTATACTTACAAATGAGTGCTTGGTGTGAAGACAAAGGATTTGAAGGTGCGGCTGAGTTTTTACGAGGTCATGCCGTTGAAGAAATGCAGCATATGCAGCGTCTTTTTACTTACGTAAGTGAGACGGGTGCAATGCCGATACTTGGTGTCATTGAAGCGCCACAACATGAATTTGAAAGTTTAGGTGCCGTGTTTCGTTTGACTTATGAACATGAGCAAATGATCACTGAAAAAATCAATAAACTTGCTCATGTTGCCTTCACTAATCAAGACTACTCAACGTTTAACTTCTTGCAGTGGTACGTTGCTGAACAGCACGAGGAAGAGAAGTTGTTTAAAGGGATATTAGATAAGCTAGAGTTAGTGGGTGAAGATGGTAAGGCACTGTTCTTTATCGACAAAGATCTAGCTGTACTAGCTAAAGAAGGTTCATCTTCTATTATGGATGCTGTTGCTGAGTAACATCAGCAAAAAGACAATTCACTGAGTCGTCTTTTCTTTTCAAGCATTGATAGAAGATGTAGGGAGGAGAAGATGATCAGTGGAGACACGATTTTATTAGCGTTGCTATTAGTGACCGGGCTCAATGTGGCTCGATACTTAACGGCGCTGCGTTCATTAATCTATATTATGAGAGAAGCTCATCCCTTGCTTTATCAGCAAGTTGATGGTGGTGGGTTTTTTACCACCCATGGTAATATGACCAAGCAAGTTCGCCTTTATAGCTACTTAAAAACCAAAGAGTATCATCATCATCATGACCCAGTGTTTACTGGCAAATGTGACCGAGTAAGAGAGCTCTTTATTCTTTCTTGTGGTTTATTGAGTGTGACGCTGCTGATCGCTTTTATGGTTTGATTCGTTATTGAATCAATCAAGACTTCAAATTGGCATTCCGTTTATTTGGAGTTAGAATACGATACCATCGTAAGGATGTGCTTTTGCACATCCTTTTTTATTTGTCGAGCCATTACAGAAGAGCAATAACATGAGCAACCAATTTGATGTCGTTATTATTGGCGCGGGCGCAGCGGGATTAATGTGTGCTGCTGAAGCGGGCAAGAGAGGACGAACGGTTCTATTGGTTGATCATGCAAAAAAGCCTGGTCGAAAAATTCTGATTTCGGGTGGTGGTCGCTGTAACTTTACCAACTATGATGTTTCCGCGAATAACTTCTTGTGCAAAAATCCACACTTCGTTAAGTCGGCGCTTTCCCAATATACCAACTGGGATTTCATTTCCTTGGTCAGCAAACATGGGATTGAGTTTGAAGAGCGTGAACACGGGCAGCTGTTTTGTGTCGATTCCGCCAAAAAAATTGTTCGCATGTTACTCGATGAGTGCCAGCTCGATAGTGTCACTCAGCGTTACCAAGCCAACATCACTCGTGTAGAACAAAATGAAACGGGCTTCACCCTTGATATCGATAGTGATGTGATTGAATGTCAGTCATTAGTGGTGGCAACAGGGGGGCTATCGATGCCCAAATTAGGTGCAACCCCATACGGCTATAAGATTGCTGAACAGTTCGGTTTACCCGTGATACCTACAACCGCAGGCCTTGTTCCATTTACCCTGCACAATAAAGACAAAGATGATTTGGCCGGCCTATCGGGTGTTGCTCTTCCTACCGAGGTGACCACGCAAGACGGCACACTCTTTAAAGAGGCGTTACTCTTCACTCATCGTGGATTGTCTGGCCCATCGATACTGCAAGTGTCATCATTTTGGAAACCAGGACAAAGCGTGTCGATTAACTTAATCCCTAATGATGATGTCGAACTGTTACTCATCGAATCGAGAGAAAAACACCCGAATCAAAGCTTGAAGAACACCTTAGCAAAGGTCCTTCCTAAGCGGTTAGTTGAAGCGCTTATTGAGCGTAAAGAGTTCATTGATAAGCCTTTAAAGCAGTTGACCCCTAAGGAACAGGAAGCGATTGTTTCCTTGCTCGAAAATTGGAAAGTTGCACCCAATGGTACCGAGGGGTATAGAACGGCTGAAGTGACTTTGGGCGGTGTCGATACTGATTGTGTATCATCGAAAACCATGGAGTGTAAGAGCGTTTCAGGGCTCTATTTTATTGGCGAAGTGATGGATGTTTCGGGTTGGCTTGGTGGATACAATTTCCAGTGGGCTTGGTCAAGCGGTTTTGTCGCAGGGCAATGGGTTTAGTGAATTAAAACAACCTAGACTCCCCCATGTTCTGGGGGAGGTCAGTAGACCGTCGCTAATATTGCGGCCATGACTCATTAATCCCATTTAATTCAATCTATCAGCGAGTTAGCTCATCAGTCCATCAGCAGGACGGGTAAACAGCTCAACGAGATCCCTTTGGTTTTCAGGCTCATTAGGATTGAGTGGTTTTCTAAGGTGGAAACCTTGGCCTATGGTGCAACCTAGAGCTAAAAGCTGATCTTGCTGCTGCTGATTTTCAATGCCTTCTGCAATCACCTTGAGAGACAAGCTCTTTGCCATGGCAATGATTGCGCTAACAATAGCAACACTGTCTTCATCGCCCGGTATGTCATTAATAAATGATCGGTCGACCTTAATTTTGTCGATGGGTAATCCCTTCAGATAAGACAGTGATGAGTACCCGGTACCAAAGTCATCGAGAGAAACCTCAACGCCCAATGCTTTCAGTTGATTTAAATCGTGAGTCGCGAGGGCAAGATCACGCATTAAGAATCCTTCAGTGATTTCCACTTCAAGGTGATGGGCTGGAAACTGAGTGCTTTCCAAAATAGCCTGGAGGGTGTTTGAAAAGTGAGGCTGTTGTAGCTGATTCGCGGACACATTTACCGCAATCTTTGAAAATTGGTAGCCGTTATCCAGCCACAGCTTGCCTTGCTTACACGCGGTTTCTATTACCCATGTTCCAAGCTCATTAATCAACCCTGTTTTTTCCGCAATAGGTATGAATTGATCTGGAGAAATAGTACCTAAGGCGGGATTGTGCCAACGCAATAGTGCTTCTAGGCCACTGATGCGACCCGTGGTTAAATCAAACTGAGGCTGATAAACCAAATGAAACTCATCATTCTTAATGGCTTGATGAAGTGCAGAGTGGAAGCGAACATGAGATTTGGATTGATCGGTTAATTCAGGTGAATAAAAAGCGTACCCATTTCGTCCATTTTTCTTAGCAAGGTACATCGCGGTATCCGCATTTTTTAGCAATGTATCTGTATCCGTTCCATCTTGAGGGTATCGAGAAACCCCAATACTGGTGGATAAGTGCAACGGTTGGCTGTCGTTAGGATAAAAAGGCGCGCTAAATAGCCCCAACGCACTGCTGATCATGCTAATTAAATAATCAGGGTCGTTAAGGTCATCAATCACGATCACAAACTCATCCCCGCCAATTCTTGCGATATGATGGGATCGTAAGATTGAAGCTTTGAGCCGATCTGCCAGTTCAATGAGTACTTGATCGCCCGTGTAGTGGCCTAGGCTGTCATTGATGTGCTTAAAATGATCTATGTCGAGAAACAGTGTTGCGAAAGGTTGATCGGTTTTGATGTGCTCTGCTAACAGTTGGATAAGGTGCGTTCTATTAGGTAAATCGGTGAGCGGGTCATAAAACGCCATTTTACGAAGCTTTTGTTCATGTGCTTTTCGGGTCGTAATGTCCTCAAAGACACATAAGTAATTGAGCGCTTGATTATTTTTATCCAGAACAGCGGTGATGGTCGACTTTTGAGGGTATATCGTTCCGTCTTTACGCATGTTCGAGAGCTCACCTTTCCATTGCCCTGTGTTTTCTAAGCTTTGCCACATTTGTTTATAGAAAGCCGCATCCTGTAATCCTGATTTCAATAATCTTGGATTTCTTCCTCGAACTTCATCGGGGTGGTAGCCAGTGATGTCTGAAAATGCTTTGTTGACTTCAATAAGGTTACCGAGGTGATCGGTGACCATCATACCTTCATACGAGTTATTAAATATTTTCGCGGTGACTTTCAGTTGATTCTCTACGGTCTTACGTCGAGTCACATTCCGAGTCATACCCAGAACCCCAAGTAATTCCCCTTGGCGATCTTTAACCGGTGACTTTATGGTTTCTAACCAAATATTCTCGTTATTTTCATCGGTGCTCGAGCACTCTTCGACAATGTATTGACTATCATTGTCGACAACATGCTGATCAGCGCGGACAAACTTATTGGCTATTTCCTCATCAAACAAAGCGTGATCTTTGGAGCCAATAATCGTTTCTGAAGTGTAACCCCAGGCGCGTTCAACCGCGCTATTACAAACCACATACTCACCGCGGTTGTTCTTTATCCAGACATGATCATCTAAACCGTCAATAAACTCTTGTAACGATGGTAGTTGCTTTCCATGTTGAGATTGCAAGCTGGCTAAATCAAAACTGATTTTACCCGATACCATTGAGAGCCAAGAGGTGAAGGCGTCTGATTGAGTGGCGCTATTGGTTTTGTGGCCAGTCTCGGTTTTATTAGCACTTTCAGTTTCATTAGTACTTTCGGTTTCGGTTGTACTGCTGGTTAAAGCGGAGGTGATAAAGCCAAATAAGGTGCCGTTTGGATACCAAATTGGGGAGATCCAATAGGGTTGTTGACCACTGAAGTCTATTTGACTTTCTGTGTCTGGGTAATGGGCATTACTGTGCATTTCATCCAGTCGTCGAAGATGAAAGTTTGGGCTCTCAGTTTGAGTCTTAAGTACGAAGCTTGGTGTGCCACTTTCATCAAAAAGCGGTCGCCATTCGCGTTCTGCCGAATATCGGTATATCTGGTGTTTACTTTGAAACTTATGACTTAGTTGCTCGATAAGAGCTTGCCACTGCTTTAAGTGTAATGGGGGTAAGGCAATGCGAAACATAATAACTCTCAAGTGTTTATCATTTTTTCTCGACTCAAATGGAATTTATTATTGTAGATATGAGCGAGAGTATTCGACCTATTGTACCACTATTGATGAATATATAACCTGTGCTTATTTGATGTACGAACTTGGATTGGGTCAAGCTTAGGTGATTCTAGACGGTAAACTTATCGGGGAAAGGCACGCTGAGTATCAGATTTTGACCTATATTAAATGAAGATAAATGTCGTTTAAGGAGTGACTTCATGAGTCAACACGCATTGATTTCTCGTATTAATGAACTTCCTCGCATTGAAAGTGTACTGCAAGAATTGCTCGACATGGTCAACCGAGAAACCATTGATTTCGGAGAGCTATCCCGAAAAATGTCGATGGATCAAGTCCTCAGTGCTCGAGTTCTAAGGATGGCAAATTCAGCGCATTTTGGCGGTGTGAAGGGGGTGTCGACCATTAATGATGCCATCGTCCGCGTCGGTGCTGGTGCCATTCGAACGCTTATTTCCTCTTCTATTCTCTCGTCCACTTTTCCTAAGTTAGAAACGTTGAATCTGAAAGATTATTGGGCAAACACCTTTGAGGTGTCGATTATTGCTAGCACGATTGCAAAAACCGTCAAATTGGATGCCAATGAAACCTTTACCACCGGAGTTCTACACAATATTGGTGAGTTGATGATCCACTCTCTTGTCCCTGAACAAGCCATCGAAATAACCGCTAGGGTCGAGTCGGGGGAAAGTATCGTTAAAGTACAGCAAGAAGTACTGGGTACTGATTCCCAGCAATTAGGTGCAGAGCTCGCAAAAGCGTGGCAGTTTCCGTCAGAAATGATTGATGCCATCGCTAATGTCAATCAACCAGGAAAAGCCGTGGAGTCGAAGAAACTTGCGTGTGTCCTTTATCTTGCTCGCGATATCCACTTCAAATGGGATTCAATGCTAGGGGCGGATGAAAAACAAACGTATCTTACTCACCATCCTGTCGCGAAAGCCTTATCAATCGATTCCAGCATGATTGATAAGGTCGATGCCGTGCGTGGTCAAGGCAGTGAAATGGCGTACCAGATGTTTTAGTGACAATCGAGTCTATGTCTAAAGGCACGGTTAGAGCATATCGGGTTGATCAGACCTGGGGGGCCTTTTTCCATTTCACCTGTTGAATGACCAAACCTGTAATAATAAGGACAAGCCCGATCAGTGTTGCAGGGTGAATGTCTTCACCAATGATGGTGGCAAGCAGCATCAGAGAAATGAAAGGTGAAGCAAAAATAAGATTGCTGATTCGGGCGGTATTTTGCGTCAGCTTCAGTGCGCTTAGCCAAAGCACAAACGTAATGCCCATTTCAAACAGCCCGACATAGGTTACCGCTAGCCAACCTTGAGTCGTAATCGCATCCCAGTTTTCACCCTCATAAATACTTAAGCCCATTGCGAAAGGAATCGCGACGAGAAAACCAAGCAGCACGCCAATGACTGGATCGGCTTTATTTTTGGCGTTGAGAATCCAATACCCTGCCCAGAGAAGAGTAGAGAGCAAAGCTAATGAAACCCCAAGCGGGCTTTCAAAATTTAAGCCTAAGAGGTCGCCTTTGGTAGCGATAACAATGACGCCCAGATAACTAAACCCACAAGCAATCCAATCTTTGCCACGAATTTTTTGGCCTAAGAATACGGCGGCCATTAAAGTCAGCGTAATGGCCCAACTGTAGTTGATCGCCTGGGCTTGTGAGGCAGGGAGAAGATCGTACGCTTTAAATAAGATCAGGTAGTAAGCGAGCGGATTAATGAGCCCAAGTAATAAGTAATACCATGGGTTTGAGATAAACGTGGTTGAAAGTTGACCGAGCTTGCCTTGATAACTACAGATACCCACGAGCGCAATGGCTGAGACAACGCTGGCTACGGTTAACATTTGGATCGGGGTAAACTCGGCCAAAGTTAGCTTAAAGGCCGTAGCGACCGTTGACCAGAGTAAAACAGCGGCTAGACCAAAACCCAGTGCGCGACGTTCGTTCATAGATTACTCAATGTGATGGTGAATGATTTATAGGGGCGTTCGATATAAATACTTTCAATGGTTTAGGTGCCTAGTCTAACGGGGGATTGGAATAGCAACAAACTGGACATTTATCCAGTATGGAAATACCATAAACTTCATCGTTAGAAATGAGTTAATGCCTTTTATGC
>NZ_JBNGCJ010000001.1:0-1252 GCF_049974785.1 Vibrio genomosp. F10 str. 9ZD137 | reverse complement strand
CTGAACCGCGCTTCCGATCTTCCGTTGCCTATCGACCAACCCAGTCAGAATGAATGTGGAAAATGCAGCGCCTGCATTACGTCGTGTCCAACACAAGCCATTATTGCCGATGGCGTTGTCGATGCTAGACGATGTATTTCCTATTTAACCATTGAATATAATGGCGTGATTCCAGAAGAATTCCGCAAACCTATGGGTAACAGAATATATGGCTGTGACGATTGTCAGCTAGTATGCCCATGGAATCGATTCTCGACTATCACGGAGCAAGGAGATTTTCACCGCCGTGATACATTAGCAGACGCTAACCTCGTCTCGCTGTTTTCTTGGCAAGAAGAGGAGTTCCTTAAAAAAATGGAAGGCTCTGCTATCCGGAGAATCGGCTACATTCAGTGGCTGAGAAATTTATCGATAGCAATGGGGAATGCACCATTCTCATCGTCTATTGTGGCGGTTTTAGAGGAGAAGTTAGGCTTTAATGACATGCTTGATATCCACATCAAATGGGCACTAGAAGAACAGCACCGGCAGTTGCCACTTTCTCTTGGTGACCTTGAGCAAAACACTATTGATAGCGTTGAGCAAAAAAACCAACGATTAATTAGAGTGATAGAAAAAGGGCTGCCTAGAGACGCATGAACATTACATAAATTCATTGCTCATTATTTGACTTAGTTCTAAAAAAATTGAATGTGGAAAAAAAACTAAACTAGACAGCGTTTCCTATAACTGAAGAAAGTTAGCCACAAAACGAAGATATGACGAAGATCAAAAAACAATCACTTAGTGATCTTATCGCAGTGCTAAATTTGGTGTCAAAAATAAACAAAAAACTAATAAAAACAGTAACTTGATTGATTATCTCATCTAAACTACAAGTCTAGCAGAATAAAAAGATCTTTTGTTCACTCGACTTTCTAGCCCGAAAAATCAGTTTACCCACCAACTTATCCACAGTTAGTATTTTGTGGATAACTCTGTTGACAGATACGTTTAGACAACGCTCAACATCAATAATGACGTAGCATTGACTCGTCTCAAAACTAATCGATTGATAAGGTCAGACAAGAACCACTAGCACTTGGCCGTGTTTCATACATTTTGGGGGATTATGCTTCTCAGCATGATGGAAAAGAGCAAAGCCTTTCGGCTATCAGTGAAAAGAATCACTATAAAATTAGAAGAGCTAAATCACATCATTATTGACTTAACAGCCTTTAATGGTGAAGTGGTTGCGGGAGCCGGATTTGAA